>DASZFO010000335.1 GCA_035939775.1 Pirellulales bacterium
ATGGACGTCCGCCGTGGGTCGTACGGTGACGCCGGTCGGAAAGCCGGATGCTGGAAATCAGCACGTCCGGTTTGATGAGCGGGGACGGAAAACGGAGCGGACCCTTCAGGGCTCAGCCACCGCGTCCGTCCTCGACTCTACAATCGTGCTCGAACGCGTGCCTCTCGGCTGGCCGCAACGGCACAAAGCGCCGCGACTGATTCGGCCAGAGAACTAACTTTTCTTCTGATGGCGCTTTCGCAGTCGGACGCCAGGGCCGCCGCCGTTCTCGTCGATGAACTCGACGCCGGCGCTTTCGAGTGCTTGGCGAACCGCTAGATCATTGGCCGATGTCATCGATGTTTCGTTTTCGGCGCCTTCAGCACGCCTAATCGTCGCCAGGCCCAGGGTGGCTTCGCGAGCAAGATCCTCGGCGCTCCACCTCAATAAACCGCGCGCAGCCCTAATCTGAGGACTCGTCAAAGGCTTTCCTTTTCGACTTGACTTCATTCAAATCTAACGATACGTTTCCGATCACATGATCGTATTATGGAATCGGCTGGAAAGTATCAGACGCGATTTCCGATGCGTGAGGAAGTCATGACTTCGAACGTGTGGACAAAAACCAGCCAGGATCGCCGGCATTTCATTGGCGGCTCGGACGCTCGGATCATCATGGGCGATGACGAAGCCGCTCTAGTCCGGCTTTGGCGCGAAAAGCGGGGCGAAATCGGACCCGAGGACCTGTCCGGCAACCTCGTGGTTCAGCTCGGGCTGGCGACCGAAGACCTGAACCGGCGCTGGTATGAGGCCAATACCGGGCAGATGGTCATCGACGTCCAACGTAAGATCCGCCACCCGGTGCTGCGCTGGATGGGCGCGACGCTCGATGGACGTGTAGAGGGCAGTGATGCGGTGTTCGAGGCCAAATTCATGTTGCCGTGGTTGTTCTCGGAAGAGGTGGCGGCCGAAAAATATATGCCAGCACAATATGTGGGTGGTGGCGGCAAGGACCGCTGTGCTCTCGGTGATCACCGGCGGCGGCAAATGGGTCGAGATCGTGGCCCATGCCGATCCGCTCTATCAGCACCTGATCGTGACTGCGGAGCGCAAGTTCTGGCGTTGTGTCGAGACTGGCAAACAGCCCCGGCTGTTCGGCGTCGAGCCGCCCAAGCCGCGGCTGGAAGCAGTCCGGATTGTCGACATGACGTCATCCAATACCTGGGCCGAATTTGCGGCGGTCTTTTTGCGAACCCGAGGGCCGCATCTCGAGCACGAACAAGCAAAGGCTGAACTGAAGAACCTGATGCCCGAAGATGCCAAGGAGGCGAGTGGCCATGGTATACGCGCCAAGCGCTCCAAATCCGGCGCCATCAGCCTTGATCTTCTAGACCGGGAGACTAGCCATGCAGCGGTCTAGTCCCTCGATCGCTGCGCTCGCCGCCGCACTGGCCAAGGCGCAGATCGAACTTGCCAATCCCGAGAAGTCGCTCATCGGCACGATCGAACCGCAAGGCGGGGAGGGCGGGGCACGGCAGTTCCGCTATGCACCGCTCTCGAGCGGGCTTGAGATCGTGCGCAAGACGCTTGGGCAACACGAAATCGCAACAGTGCAGACCACCGCGGTCGATCAGGCTTCGGGCCTCGTCAATCTGACCACGATTCTTGCGCACGCGTCAGGCGAATGGATCGCCTCTGACTGGCCAGTCTGTCCGATTGCGGAGACCGAACGGCCGCACAGCATGGGCGCGGCGCTGACCTATGCCCGGCGCTACGCCTTATTCACGCTCGTCGGTATCGCTGGCGAGGATGATCTCGATGCACCGGATCCTGATCAGTCCATCGCAGTCGACGCCAGGACATAACCGCAGGCCAATCCGCGGCAACGGCAGGCTGGATGGCAAGTTGTCCAAACTCGCCGCGCGAACGCCAATCGCGCGGCCGGAAAAACCTGCAGTCGACAACGGCAAGGCAAAACTGCTTACCGCCGTTCGCCTGGACATCGCCGCATCGGCCCACCTCCGCGACATCATGCTTGGCGAATTGAACAAGATCGGCAGTGAAGAGGCGACCAAATGGGCGCATCGGCGGCTTGCGGAAAAGAACAAGCTCAATGCGACAGACGCCAAGCATGTCGAGGAGGCGTTTCGCGCCAAGCTCTTGAGCTTTGCCATTCATCACGCCGAGGGCGTGCCGGGATCGAAAAATGGTGAACAAACCGCAAGC
>DASZFO010000336.1 GCA_035939775.1 Pirellulales bacterium
CCGATCCCCAGCGCTCGCGGATTGATTGCGCCGCCGTGGTCGATCGTCTGCGAGAGGCGATAGAGAATGTGCTGATGGCCGTTGCCTTGATCGACGAGGCCGAACAAGTTGCCCACCTGGCTGATCGCGATGAGCACGCCGGCGCCCGCCATGAACCCCAGCACGACCGACTCGGAGATATAGCGTGTCAGGTCGCCGAGCTTGAAGAGCGCGATCGCGATTTGAATCCCGCCGACCATGACGGCCAACAGGAACATCGCCTCGGCGACTTTTGTCGGATCGGGATGCACCGACGAGCTGAGAAACGCCAGCGCGCTGAACACGACCAGCGAAATGGCGTTCGTCGGGCCGTTGATCAGAAACGACGATGAGCCGAAGACCGAACCGACCGCCGTCACCACGATGGCCGCGTAGAGCCCATAGCGCGGCTCGACGCCGGCGATCAGGGCGTAGGCCATCGCTTGCGGGGTGGCGATCGCGGCCACGGTCAGCCCGGCGATCGCGTCATGTCGCACGCCGCTCCAACCGTAGCCGCGGCGCGCGGCGACCCGTTCAGGACGCTCGGGAGTGGATTCCAACGTCAAGGCCATCGCAATCGGCTACTTCGGTTCCCAGCCCGGACGATACTCGCGAGCCCACAGTCGCATCGCATCGTCGTCGTGCAGAATGTGCCCGGTCTGCGGATCGCAGTCAAGAGCGCGGCCGACACGGTAGGCAATATTGCCGAGATGGCAGAGGAGCGACGATTTGTGCCCTTCCTCGATGTCGGCATGCGGACGGCGTCCGGCGCGAACGCTCGCCACAAAGTCGGCCATGTGGACTTGATCGCCAGCGGGGCCGGTCCCCTTGCCGATTTCCTTATTCATTAGGTCGTAAGCGGCGTAACCACCGCTGTTGATCACCATCGTTCCGCGCTCGCCGTGGAACGTGGCCCCGAACGTCTCGCCTTCCATGCCGCGCGGCGACCAGCTCAGTCCCTCCCAAAGAATCGACTTGCCGCCGAAGTCGAATGTGACCGTGTGCGTGTCGGGAGTTTCCTGGTCGTCGTCATAGCGGTATTTGCCGCCGCCGCTCACGACGCGCCGCGGATAATCGACGCCGAGGCCCCAACGGCAAACGTCCAGCGCGTGTACGCCGTTGTTGCCCAGTTCGCCGGTCCCCCAATGCCAGAATCCGTGCCAGTTATAGTGCAGATAATTATCTTTGAACGGGCGCTCGGGAGCGGGGCCTTGCCACAGGCTGTAGTCGAGCCAATCGGGGATCGGCGCGAGCTTCCCTTTGCCGATCGACGGTCGATGGTTGGCATACCAGCCGCGAGAGTACAGCACGCGGCCGATCGCACCGCTGCGAACTTTGTCGATCGCCTCGATGATGCCGGGCCAGCTCCGCCGCTGCGTGCCGACCTGAACGACGCGGTCGTGCTTCCGCGCCGCCGCGATCGCCAGCTCTCCTTCGTGCGGATTTTGGCAGCACGGCTTTTCGACATACACATGTTTGCCGGCCGCGCAGGCGAGAATCGCCGCCGGCGCGTGCCAATGATCTGGGGCGGCGATCACCAGCGCATCGACGGCCGGATCGTCGAGAATCTTGCGAAAATCGCCGACGCCTAGCGGCTTGCGCGGCTGTTTGCCGCCGATGAGGTCCAGGCCGCGCGCGAGCGCGCGGCTATCGACATCGCAGAGATAGGTCACCTCGGCATCCGGAAGCGCGGCGACGGCGGTCGCCAGCGCGCTGCCGCGCCCCAGGCCCATCACGCCGATCGCGAGCTTATCGTTTGCCGACGTCGCTCCCCGGGCCAGCGCACTAGCGGTCGCCGCGCCGACGGCCGCGGCCGCCACCGAAGATTGCAAAAAATCGCGACGACACAGTGCAGCCGCCATGGTGAATCCCCGGTATTTCGTCAATCGTCGGTTCAGTGCCTGGGTGCCACTGCTGGACAAAGCCAGCAGTGGCACCCGCTGAACCTACTAGAATACCGGCACTATAAGCGGCGGCGGCTCGGCTCACAATCGGCTTCGCACCGAAGAATCCGCGGTGTTTGCCGCGAGCCGACGGCGCTTGCCTTCCTCGCGCCGCATAATGAGCCACACGACAAGGAACAGCAACAGATAAACCAGCGTGACGATAATGCTCATCGCCGTCATCCAATACGGCCAGTGGTAGGCCCAGGGCTCGAAAAAGCTTTTAGCCGCTGGGTCTTGTCCATTGCCTCCCATCGCGTGAACGCCAAAGGCCGTCCCGCCGAACGCATAGTAGCCGCACGCCAGGCCCCCCATCGCCACGATCCCGACTCCGAGGCCGCCCCAGGCGAAGCCCCCCAGCGCCAAGCCGCCGAACGCCCCCAACAGCCCCACGGTGACGCCGCCGAGCGTCAACAATCCAAGCGACATCCCGCCAAACGCCACTCCGCCGACAGCCAATCCGCCAAAGGCAAACACCCCGACCGCCATGTTGCCGAACGCGAAGATCCCTTTGGCAACTCGATTCCGGCCCGTCGCCGGGTCGAGGCCGTACGCGACGTGGACCAGCGGCAGCCCGAACAACGTGGCCTTCGAGCGAAACTCTTTGCCGAACGCGCGCTGAATCGCCAACGGCGCGACGCCGGAGATCTTATCCAAGTCGATTCGGACTTCGCTGGCGTTCTGATAGCGCCGCTGCGGTTCGCGCTCGAGCGCTCGGAGCACGACCTCGTCGAGCCGCACGTCGACATGCACGCTCTTCGACGGCGGTTCGAATCGCCCCATCGGAAGATGGCCGGTGAGCAGCTCGTAGAACACCACCCCCAGGGAATAGATGTCGGCCCGATGGTCCACATCGTGCGCCCCTTCCATCTGCTCGGGGGCCATGTAGCGGAGAGTCCCCATCACCTGATTCGTGGCGGTGAGCGCCTGCACCGCTTGCTCCTGCCGAAGTAATTTGGCCAGCCCGAAGTCGGCGATTTTCACTCGGCCGCGCTTGTCGATCAGGATGTTCTCGGGCTTGATGTCGCGATGGACGACTCCCTCGTCGTGGGCGAATTGCAAGGCGTCGCAGATTTGCGGGACGATTGCCAAAGTCTCTTTCGACGAAAGGTGGGATTGGATCGCCTGCCGAAGGTTGACGCCGTCGACGAATTCCATCACCAGGTAGTAAAGCCCATCCACCTGGCCGAAATCGTAGACCGTGACGATGTTCGGATGATTGAGGTGGGCCAGCGCATGGGCTTCGCGCGTGAACCGGTCGGCGAAGGCTGGGTCGCGCCCGACCTCCGGCGGAAGAATCTTGACGGCCACGATGCGATTCAGCCCGCGTTGCCGCGCCTTGTACACCGCCCCCATCCCACCCTTGCCGAGCAGCTCGAGGAAATCGAGCAGCGGAAAGCGGGCCGAAAGCTGCTCGGGCGTCGGCGGCACGAAATCCCCGAACGACGATCGCGGCGGCTCGGTCGGCCGCGTCTTCGGATCGATCCCCGACTGGCTCCCCAACCCCGCCTTGAGCAAGCACTGCGGGCAAAGTCCGGCCGGCGAACCGGCCGGAATCTCGACACCGCAACCTGGGCATTTCAGAATATCGGGCATGAAGGAAGTCCTTGCTTGCGGGCAGCGTCTCTACACATCCGTGCAGGGAGCACCCTCCGCAGCGTTCCGGCTGAGGGAAGTCGTCGCTTTCGGGCAATGTCCCTACACTCTTCTAAAGCAATGCGTGCCCGTTGTGACCACGATTTCGGAGAAAATGGCTCCCTCTCCCTCTGGGAGAGGGCGAGGTGAGGGGAACTGACTTAAGTTGTTACGATCCCAGCGTCGTAAATAGGCTGCGGATTTCGTCGTCCACGTCCGCGGGGTCGGCGACCGTTTGGGCCAGCTCCTCGCGGAGCAGTTCCCGATATCGCCGCCGGAGGCGATGGGCCGTTTGGCGGACGGCCTCTTCCGAGATATCAAGCTCGCCCGCCACTGCGGTATAGTCAATCGCGCCGCGACCCCCTGCGAGCGCCTGCTTGAGCAAGTTGAACTGCCGCGATTTGCCTTCGGCGGCAAGCTCCGTCTTCAAACGCTCGACGACCAGCTCCAGCAGCGTCATCGCCCATTGCCGGTCGTAGAGTTTTTCTGGAGTCAGATCGTGGGCCGGTTCAAGGTTCAGCCGCGATTCGGCCGTGTCGAGCGCGAACGGCAAGAGCTGTCGACCGCCGCCGCGTTTCTGCGTCTTGGCCTTGTCCCACTCGTTGGCCAGAAAGTTCTTCATCGCCGAGAGCAAGAAGCTGCGAAAACGGCCGCGCTCTTGCGACGCGGCGGCCAGCACATTCTTTTCCAAAAGCCGCGCGAAGAATTCCTGCGTCAAATCTTGGGCCTCGCCCACGTCCTTGACGCGGCGCCGCACGTAGGCATAAAGCGGATACCAATACCGCCCACACAACTCAGCCAGCGCCGCTCCCGCCTCCCGACTCGCGCGATTCCCCGCATCGAGCACAAGGCTCCAATGCGTCGTCCGAAATTCGTCGGCGGCAAAGGTTGCAGGAGTTCGTTCGTCGGGTGCGCTCATGGCGTCAATTGTAGTCGCCGCGCAATTGTGTCGCACGCAAAATGTCGAGGGTCTACAGCGGCGCCGGTAGGTCGCGGCGGGAGAAGATCGCGGCCGCGACGATGTAGCAGACCATGCCGATCAGTAGCAGGGGCAGATTGTAGCTCATGGCAATTGTCGTGGCGTCGTATTGCGGATCGACAAATCGTTGCGGCTCATAAGCCGTAAGAAACGAGCCATAGAGCAGCCCCGGATAGCCGTCGGCCATCCGGCCGACGACTTTCAGCACGAGCGACACGACGTAGAACCCGGCGGCCAATCCAATCGTTCGCCCCCGATAGCGGTCGGCCGACGAGAGCAAGGTGGTGAACCCCGCCAGAAAGAACGCGTAGGCAAAAAGATTGAGCGCGCAGTAGCCATACGGCATTGCCGGCACGTCGTGCAACTTGGGGATCAGCGCCAGGCCGGTGCATGTGCCCAGCCAGCAGGCCGCTGCCATCAGGGCCGCCCCGACCGTGGCGATCACGGCGTTGCTCGCCAGCACCTCGACGCGGCGGACTGGCTGGGCCAGCACCATCTCGAGCGTGCCTCGATTCAGCGGCCCGCTCACCGCATCCGATCCGCGGGCGATGGCCCAGAATGCCATGCCGAACGCCACGAGCGGATGGTCGTAGCCGATGGCGATCCGCCCCGAATACGTGGCCATGCTGTCGACCGAGACGGGCAAAAGCCGCTTCCAATAGTCGGGCATGTTTCGCAGAAAATGCTCGAAAAGTTGCAGATCGAGTTGGCTGGTGACCCAAACGAAGAGCACCTGAAACCCGAACATCAATACCAGAAAGCAGGGGAGCGCCACCCGCACTTCGCCCAATGCTTTTTTCCACAAGGCGCGATTCATGACGCGGACACCGCATGATAACGGTCGTAGATGACTTGCAGCCCCACCGGCTCGATATGCACCTCAGCCAGCGGCAGCGTCGCCAGCCAGCCTAAGAGCGGCGCGAGTTCTCCCGGCGTCTCGATCGTGACTTGATTGTGAGGTCCGTGCGCGATCTTGAGTTGCTGAGCTAACTCCGGCGGAGGGACGGGAAACGGGCCGCTGAGCATCGCCCGAATCCGATGCTGCCGCCGCAGCTCGGCCACCACCTGCTCAAAAACCAAGCGTCCCTTTCGCAGCAGAACCACGCGATCGCATGATTGCTCGACCTCGGAAATCACGTGCGACGAGAAGATCACCGTCCGCCCGGCATCGCGAGCTTCAGTGACGAGCGCAATCACCTCCCCGCGCACGGTCACGTCGAGGTTCGAGGTCGGCTCGTCGAGGATCACCAGCGGCGTGTCGGCCGCCAGAGTGCCGGCCAATGCGAGCTTCCGTTTCATGCCGGTCGAAAGTTGCGACACGCGCCGCGATAGATCAAGCTCCAGCCGCTCGGCCAGCTTGAGCGAGCGCTCGTAAGAGCCAAGCCGAGAACCGCCTGCGGAGAGGGGGACAGTCCCCTTTTTCTCCGCCGACCTGCCTTCGGACGGTGGCCGCGAAAAAGGGGACAGTCCCCGGCGGTTCTCGGCTTGGCCATAGGTCGGTTGGCGGCGCACGTCGGCGAAGAACCGCAGCACCTCGCGGCAGTTCATCTCGGGAAACATCTGCATCTCACCGGGCAGATACGCGACGCGGCGACGCACTTCGAGCGATCGGCGATAGCAATCCAGCCCGTCGATCGCGGCCTCGCCGGCGGTGGGCCGCAGATAGCCCAACAGCAGCCGCAAGAGCGTAGTCTTCCCTGAGCCATTGGGACCGAGCAGCCCCAGCACTTCGCCGCGCCGCACCTGCAAATCACACCGATCCAGCGCCGTGACCCGGCCATAGCGTTTGGTGAGCGACGCGGTGCGAACGATCATGGCGGTCGGATGAGATGGAAAGCGACTCTAAGCGACCGCCCGATTTTTACGGATTCATCTCGCGAGACGGCGTATATCGTATTGTTTTAGCCTGATCGGAGTTTGCCAAGGGCAATTGACCAACGCATTATCCGCCGGCGGAGCCAAGCAATTGCTCCAGTCTGCGAGTCAATTCGGGACCGCGGGCGTTGAGCGACACGACATTGCCGCTTTGATCGATCAGGATCGCGGTGGGAACGCTGGTCACACCGTAATACACCGCCAGCGGGCTGTCCCAGCCGGCGCCGGTTTCGTCGTTGCCCATCATCACTGGCCACTTAATCTGTTCCTTGGCCAGAAACTCGCGAAGCGCGTCAGCATCCGTATCGAGGCTCACGCCGACGACTTCAAATCCGCGGTTGTGAAACTTTTCGTAGTTGCGTTTCACGTTGGGCAGCTCGCGGCGGCACGGCCCGCACCATGTGGCCCAGAAATCCACGAGCACGACTTTGCCCGCCAGCGGTGACGCGTCGAGCGGCGCGCCGTCGGGAAGCGAGCCGAAGATCTTCATCCGATGGCCGAGCATTCCGAGCCGGCGGGCGATGCCGGCGAATTTGGCTGCGCCGGCGGCGATCCGCTGATCTTTGCTCGTGCCGAGAATGGCGCTCAAATCGCGATAGGCGCGGATTGCCAGCTTCGCGGTCGCCGGTTGGCGTTCGAGCTGTTGCGCCGCCGCGGCCGCTTGCCGCAGCGCTTGCTCGTCGTCAGGTGCCTGGACCAGATTGGCCTTGGCAGCTTGCCAGAGTTGGGCTGCTTCAGCGGGGCTCACCTTCGAGCCGGTCTCGGCCGATGCAGCCGCTCGCGCCATGAGCGCAAGAATCGCCAGGGCGCTAAAGGCCGCCAGATAACGGAATCCACGTCGAAAACTGAGCCGTTCCATGACACTTCTCCGCGGTAAAGTTGACAGAATCAGACTGCGGGCCCAGTTGCCCAGTCTTCTGCTAAGCGCAACGCCGAGTGAAGTGTTACAGATTTGAGCGGTTAAATGGCCGTTTGAAGCGCCGCTGCGGCTTCGTCGGCGAACGTGCCGCGGATTGAGATGAACTGCTCTTGGCAGTCCAAGAACGCGGCCACAACGTCGGGGTCGAAATGCGTGCCCGACTCGTTGATGATGATTTCGCGGGCGGCTTCGTGCGAGTAAGCCTCTTTGTAAACTCGCTTGGAGGTCAACGCGTCGTAAACGTCGGCCAAGGCCACGATTCTGCCACAAAGTGGAATCTCAATTCCCTTCAGCTTGCGGGGATAGCCGGCGCCGTCGAACCATTCATGGTGCGAGGCCGCGATATTGCGGGCCATTTGCAGGAACTTCGCGCTCGGATACTCGCGCACGGCCGCTTCGAGCGTGTCGGCCCCCAGCCGCGTGTGCGTCTTCATGATCTCAAACTCTTCGGCCGTCAGCCGCCCCGGTTTGAGCAGCACGTGGTCGGGCACTCCCACCTTGCCGATGTCGTGCAGAGGGCTGGTCAGATAGATCAAGTGGATGAAGTTCTCGTCCACCTCGCATTCATGCTTCGGTTGCCGAGCAAGTTGCCGGGCCAAAGCGCGCGAATACGAGCGGACCCGTTCCAAATGCGCGCCGGTGTCTGGATCGCGCGACTCGGCCAGCTTGGCCAGCGCGAAGATCGCCAGATCGCGAGTTTCCAGCGACAAGATGCGCTCGCCCGCTTGCACGCGGGCCAGCAGCTCGGGGGGATGGAACGGCTTCGAGATGTAGTCGTCAGCGCCGGCCGACATCCCTTCCGCAACCTTCTGCGGGCTTTCGTGGCTCGTGAGCAGGATGACGTAAACGTATCCGCGGCTATCAAGGGCGCGAATCCGCTGGCATAGTTCGACCCCAGTCATCTCCGGCATGTCCCAATCCGAGATGACGAGGCGGCAGCCGGTGCGGCGCAGCACGTCGAGCGCTTGGCGCCCGTCGCCGGCCGATTCGACCTCGTGGCCAGCCGAGCGCAGCGCGTCGCCGAGCAGCTCCAGGGCGATGTCGTCGTCGTCAACCGTTAGGATCCGCATGACGACATCAACTCCCGGAAACCGCGGCGGCGGGTTCGTTGCAATCGGTCTGGTCGGACGACACGGTTTCGATCAACGGCGGAATCGCCGCTACAATCGCCTTTAACTCCGCATTCAACCGATCGAGTACTGAATCCGGCGGCAGACACTTTTCGTGAGCTGACCGCTCGATTTGCGCCGCGGCGTGGCGCAGGCGCTCGGCCGACAAGTTGGAAGCTGCTCCTTTGAGCGCATGAGCGGCGCCAGCCAGTCGCTCGCAATCGCCATCCGCGACTGCCGTGACGATTCGCTCACACCATTCGCCGGCGCGGCCGGCGAACTTCGCCAGCACGCGGGCGCACAGATCACGTTTGCCTTGGCAGCGAACGAGCAAACCGGCCAAATCGATCGGTTCCGCTGTCGCATCGAATTCGTTGTTGATCGCCTCGTCGCATGATTCCACACGCGCCGGCTTATCCGGCGCACAGGTCGCTGGCACTCGCTCGCTCGTCGGCCGCGATTCATCGGCGCTCGCCAACAGGGCTTGGATGGTTTCAATCAGCCGGATTGGATCGATCGGCTTGGTCACGTAACCGTCCATTCCCGCTTCGAGACAAAGCTCGCGATCTCCTTTGATGGCATTGGCCGTGAGCGCGACGATCGGCAGCCGTGCGGCACCGTCGCCAAGCTGCCGCTGACGCTCGCGGATCGCCCGCGAGGCCTCGAAGCCGTCCATCTGCGGCATCTGGCAGTCCATCAGCACCAAATCGTAATGGCCGCGGGCGACAGCTTCCGTCGCGGCCAGACCGTTATCGACCACATCGCAGACAAAGCCGGCTTGAGCCAGAATCTCGGAGGCGACGAGTTGGTTGACCTCGTTGTCCTCCGCCAGCAGAATTCGCCGCGAGCCGGCGGGAATGGAGTCGAGGTTCGAAGTGGATCGGGCGAGTCCCGAATCAACGTCGCGAAAACCGCGCGGATTGGCTGCCGCCGCGATGATCGCGTCGAAGAGCCGCGATTGCCGCGCGGGCTTGGTCAAATGGGCTGCCAAGCCGCATTCGTTCATTCGCTCGGCCGCGATCGACTCGCCGATTGAGGTGAGCATGATCAGCAGCACGTCGGCGATCGCCGGGCGGCCCTTGATCGCCGCGGCCAATTGCAGCCCGTCCATCTCAGGCATCTGCATATCGAGAATCGCGAGTCGGAAGGGCATGCCGGCCGTGGCCGCCTCTTCGAGCTTGCGAAGCGCCTCGGGGCCATTCTTCGACGTGGCGTAATCGAACTTCCAGGCGGCCAGTTGGGCTTCGAGGATTTCCAGATTGGTGGCATTGTCGTCCACGGCTAGCACGCGCAACCCCGTCAGCTCTACGGGGAGTTTGGTCATGCGATCGGCGGCCGGCTGTTTTTCCAAGCGGATCGTGAAGAAGAAGGTCGAGCCGCGGCCCGGCTCGCTCTCGACACCGATCGCGCCCCCTTGCAGTTCCACAAGCTGCTTGCAGACGGCCAAGCCCAGCCCGGTGCCGCCATAACGCCGCGTCGTCGAGGCGTCGACTTGCGAGAACGTCTTGAACAGCCGGTTCATCCGATCCGGCGGAATACCGATCCCCGTGTCGCTCACTTCGATCCGCACGACGGCGTCGCCGGGCGTCTCGGCCTCGAGCGACACGCGAATCACGACCTCGCCGCGCTCGGTGAATTTGATCGCGTTGTTCGTCAGGTTGACCAGCACCTGCCGCAGCCGGTCGGGATCGCCGCGAACAGCGGCGGGAACATCGTGCCGAACGTGGCAGGCCAATTCGAGCCGCTTATCCTCGGCCCGTTGGGCGAACATCTCCGACATGTCTTCGACCAACTGGTGAAGATCGAAATCGGTGTGGTCCAATTCCAGTTTGCCCGCCTCGATTTTCGAGAAATCGAGAATGTCGTTGATCAGGCTCAAGAGCGAATCGGCCGAGCTGCGTGCGATGCGGGCATAGCGCTGCTGCCGCGCGTCGAGGCTGGTCCCCGACAGCAATTCGAGCATTCCGATCACGCCGTTGAGAGGCGTGCGAATCTCGTGGCTCATATTGGCCAAGAACTCGCTCTTGGCGCGGCTGGCCAACTCGGCGGCCTCTTTTTGCCGCTCCAGTTCTTCCGCTTCCTTGCGCTTGTTAATGTCTTCGACCGTGCCCTCATAATAGAGCAGCTCACCCGACTCGTCGCGCACGGCTCGGGCGCATTCCGAAATCCAAATGATCGAGCGATCGCGGCGATAGATTTCCGATTCGAATCCCTCGACCGTGCCGCGCTCGGCCATGATGTCGATGAATTCCTGGCGGCGGTTCGGATCGACATAAAGCTGCCGGCTAATGTCGCAGATGCCCGACATCAAATCGGGAACAGAATCGAAGCCGTAAATCCGCGCCAACGCCGGATTCACGCTGAGATACTGCCCGCCGGGGGAAGTTTGAAAGATTCCTTCGACGGCGTTTTCGAAAATGCTGCGGTACTTGATCTCGGTCAGCCGGGCGGCTTCCACGGCCCGCGATTGGGCTTCGATCTGATCGCGGAGGATCGCCACCTGCTCGCTGAGCAAGCGGCAGCGCTGGATCAGCCGCAAATCGGCTGCATGCGCATCGCTGGCGAGCGGACCGCTCGGCGGGGAATTGAAATCGAGTGGCTCGGACGGATCGGTCATCGCGGCTCTCTTGCTGCGGCGCGCGGGACGGTCCCGCTCGCCTCGGGTGCGAGCAATCAAATCACAATGGAGCGCGACCTTGGAACGGCGCTCATCGCGCCGTTTTCCGCCCGAAAGGTCTGATGGAGCGGCAACTTCGCAATCCGGCGCGGTTTGCGCGGGCTGCGAAACGTGCCCCAGGCCGCAGGTTCCAAGTGCGAACCTTCAGCCAGAACTACCATAGCTTATCATTCCGTCGCGGTTAGCAGAAATCGGCGGCGCCCAATTTCGAAATCATGGGTGCCAGAAAACCCGCGGTCCGACAGCTTGGACCTCAATCGAGAAACGGCGGTATTTGCTTCCGTTCAAGGGAGGATTTCGACGGCGATGTCGGGAAATCCAGCCAAGCGGGCATCATTGGTGAGAAAACGGTCGCAACTGCCGACGATTGCCACCGCCAGGTGCAGCGAGTCGGTGACTCGATAGTTGTGATCGGCTCGAATTCGAGCTGCCCTGTCGCAGACGGCGGACGAGATCGCCAGAACGGCGGTCGTGCTCAAGAACTTCGAATAATCTGCCTGCAAGACGATGTCATTGTTGCGAAACGGCTGAACGAGGCATTCCAAGCGAGTAAGATCACTCGTCGCAAGGCGGTCGCCGGCGGCATTGGCGGCGGCGAGACGAGTGACCGCACGGGCCTAAAATGCCGGGGCTCCTTCAATCGTGTAGATCACGATGACCCAATCCAGGTAGATCAGCATTACCCGCCCATGTTGCCGTGGATTGTATTCTTGCGGATCTCGAGCGCCCGTTCCTCATAGCCATGATCGCTTCGGTCAACTTCCATGACAGTCCCGACGAAACCACGTTTCTGTTGATCGGCTAGAACCTCTTGAAGTATCTGCCACCAGTTGTCGCCCTTGGCGGCGCGGGCGCTGACGCTCATTTCTTCTGCACGACCACCTTGACTCGTTGGTGCTGTCCCAGCGGCAACAGTCGGTCGAGTATAAGCATTCCGCTCTCGTAAACCGCTTCGACTTCGATAGACATGGTAACGCCTCAAGAGTTTTAGCCGTCCGCACCCTGATTATACTTGCTAGCACGTCAGCCGGTCGATTCATCTTGCCGATTTTTCCGGCACAACGGTACTATGTGGCCCCGTTTGGTCTTTCACCGCCTCATTGCTATCGGCCATGACCCGTCGATTCACCCACTGCGCTCGGATCGCAATTCCGCTGTTCGTCGCCCTCGTTTTTGCGCAACGCGCGCGCGCCGATGAAGCGGACGACCAATACGCCGTCGCGGCGGGGCATTATGCGGCGCAGCGCTGGGAGTTGGCCGTCGAGGAGTTTCGGTCGCTAATAAAAGATCATCCGGAGCACCCAAAGAGCGTGAAGTCGCTCTTTTTTCTCGGTGAAGCGCTCGTGCAGCTCGGCAAGTACGAGGAGGCGGCCGCGGAGTTCAATCGGTTTCTTGCTCGCGATCCCCAGAGCACCTACGTCCCGCAATCGCTATTCCGCGCGGGCGAATCCGCGTTCATGGCTGGCCAGCGCGAGGCGGCCCGGCGGTCGCTCGATGACTTCCGCGATAAGTATCCCGACGACAAGCTAAACGCCTACGTGCTGATGTACCTTGGCGAAATCGCGCTGGCCGACAAGGACGCGAAGCGAGCGGAATCGCTGCTGGGCGAGGCGCTGGAGCGTTTCCCAACGGCCGCGCCGCGCGACGAAATCCGCTTCGGCCTGGCCCGGGCCGCGGAACTGAAAGGAGACCAATCTGCGGCCGAAAAAATGTACGGCGAGTTGGTGGCCGGTCACGACGGGGGCTTTGCCGAGCAGGCCAGATCGCGGCTGGCGATGATGCAGCTCGCCCGAGCGTCGTCTCTGATCGCGGCCGACAAGTTTACCCCGGCCGCCAAAGCGCTCGAGGCCTACCTCAAATCGCAACCGAGCGGAGAGTTCGCCGACCGGGCGCTGGCTCAGTTGGCTGTTTGCTATGCTCGCACGAAGCGGCTCGAAGATGCCCGCGATGCCTTCGCGCGCTTCAGTGCAAAGCAGTCGCGACCGCCGCGCGACAAAGGGCCGAGCGAATTATCGCTCGCCACGACGCAACAATTGGCCGAGGCGGCGCTGGCGGCCGGCGATTCACACTGGGCCGGCGAGTTGTTCGCCGCGCTCGCGGCCGACGGAGTTCCGCCCGAATTTGCGGTGCAAGGATTGAGCGGGCTGGGCTGGTGCCAGCTTCAAGCCGGAGAAAACGACAAGGCGGCCGCCACATTCGATCGGCTCTTGGATCAGTTCCCGGATGGTCCGTCCGCCGCCGAAGCAGCCTGGGCCCGCGGCCAAGTACTCGAGCGGCTGAAACGGTTCGACGCCGCGCTCGATTCGTATCGGTTGATCGTCGAGAAGCACGCCTCGAGCAAGCGATTCGAAGATGCCGCACTGGCCGCCGCGCGGCTGCATAGCCAGCTTCATCAGGACGCTCAAGCGATCGAGTTGTATCAGCGATTCATCCGCGAGCGTGCCGATTCGGCGCAAATCGACGCCGCGCGCTACGGTTTAGCGTGGTCGCTGCGCGATTCCGGAAAGCGCTCGGAAGCCGACGAGCAATTCCAGAAGCTGCATGACAATTTCCGCCCGAGCCGGTTCTGGAACGACGCGACGTTCCGGCTGGCCGAAAGCGCCCTGGCGGCGAAGCAATCGGACCGCGCCGAGCGCTTGCTCGACGAGTTGACGGCCGCCAAGCCTCCTGCCGACATTCGACAGCACGCGCTCTATCTCCAAGGGCAATCCGCCGCCGCCGATCAGAAATGGGACCGCGTCGCCGCGATCATGGGGCAGTTGGCGCGCGACTTCCCCGATTCCTCGTTGCGGCTGCCGGCCGAGTATTGGATCGCCGAGGCGGCCTATCGGCGGGGTCAGTTCGACGAGGCCGGCAAGCGGTTCGCCGCGTTGAGCGACCAAATCGCGGGCCGCAAGGACAATTGGCTGGCGATGGTCCCGCTGCGGCGAGCGCAGGTGCTGGCCCAGCAAAAGCAATGGGCCGACGCCCAAGCGATCGCCGTGCGGATCGAAATCGACTACCCCGATTTCAGCGAGCAATACGAGGCCGATTATCTGCTGGGCCGGGCGCTGGCGGCGCAGGCCGATTTCGACGGGGCACGCAAACGCTATCAGCGAGTGGTCCGCTCGGCCGGCGGCGGCAAGACCGAAACCGCCGCGATGGCCCAATGGATGATCGGCGAATCGTATTTCCATCAAGAAAACTACGAGGCCGCGCTGCGGGAGTATTTGCGAGTCGAGATTCTCTATCCCTATCCGCGGTGGCAAGCGGCGGCCCTTTTGCAGGCCGGCAAATGCCAGGAATCGCTTGACCGTTGGAAAGATGCCGCCGAATTGTACGCCCGACTCATTAAAGTCTATTCCAATACCGAGTTTACTGATGAGGCGACGCGCCGCCTGCATGAAGTGGAGTCTCGGACGGCCACCGCCGCGCGAAAACAAGCCAATTAAGTCGAAGCGGAATCCTCGCGTCTATGTAATCGACAAACTCGACCCAATCGTCTTCTCATCACGCAAGGATGCACGCATGAGAATGTCGTTGAATGTTTCCACCGTGCGCAGCCTGCTCGCCGGGTTCAGCCTGGTGATGCTAGCGGCCATCGCTTGCCTGCTGCTCGCGCGGTCCGCTCCGGCGGAATCGACGGCTAAACCGGCCAACGATGGAGCGGCTGTTCAAGCCTCGCCGTCGGACGACGCGGCCAGCGCCGCCTCCGCCAAAGCTCCGGACGAGGCCGCGATCCCGACCAAGAGCCTGCTCGGCATCTTGCGCGAAGGGGGCCTGGTGATGCTCCCGCTCGGCGCATGCTCCTTTATCCTGTTGGTGTTCGTCTTCGAGCGGTCGATCAGCCTGCGCCGTGGGCGAGTCGTCCCGCGACCGTTCGTGAAGCGATTCCTCCACCAGCTTGGAGACAATCAACTCGATCGCGAGCAAGCGGTGTTGGTGTGCGAAGAGAACGGCAGCCCGATCGCGCGCGTTTTCGGAGCGGCGGTCAAGAAGTGGGGCCGCCCGGCGGTCGAAATCGAGCAAGCGATCATCGACTCGGGCGAGCGCGTGGTCCACGAGTTGCGGAGCTATCTTCGCGTGTTCAACGGGATCGCCACGGTCGCCCCGATGCTGGGCCTGCTCGGCACCGTCTGCGGAATGATCCGGGCCTTCAACGACATCGCCAGTTCCGATGCCATGGGCCGACCGGAGCTATTAGCCAAGGGGATTAGCGAGGCACTGTTGTGTACTGCGATGGGGTTGATGGTCGCCGTGCCGGCACAAGTTTTGTACTGGTGGTTTGTGAGCGTGGTGGATCGGCTCACCGTGCGCATTGATTCACTCGGCCAAGACGTGCTGAGCACGATCTCCGCCGAAGCAATAAACGAGGCGAATCAATCCAAACCGGCCCGCGCGAGGAAGCCGGCCGCGTGAGCGCGGGCCGCCGCGCTCCCCTGGCGGGTCGCGGCTAAACTTCGGTGATTAGCCTTTCATACTTCGTACTTTGTACTTCGTACTTAGAAGTCATGCCGCTCAAGACTCACGCTGACGAAGATCCGGTGCTCAATGTGACGTCGATGATCGATGTCATCTTGGTGCTCACCATCTTCTTCATGGTGGCCACGAAGTTTCGCGAGGACGAGCGGAAGCTCGATCTCAAGGTGCCGGTCGTCAGCAATCAAGGTGCGCTCACGACCGCTCCCGAGCCGAAGGTGGTCAACGTCTATCAGGACGGCCATGTCTCGCTCGGGACGAAGCCGGTGAGCCTCGACGAGCTGACGAAATTGCTCGCCGCGGCCCACGCCCAATACAAGAAGTTGACGGTGCTGATCCGCGGCGACAAACTCGCCACCCATGGCCGCATGACCGAGGTCTACAACGCTTGCCAGCGGGCGGGCGTCGCCGAGCTGGCGATTTCGGTCAAGCTCGACACTGCGAAAAGATAGCGCGGAAGAGGTAGCGCATGGGATCGTTTTGGGATCAGCTTCGGCATCTCTTCGGCGGTCCGCAATTGCCGTGGACGATCCTTTGGCTGGGGCTGGCGGCGCTGATCGTCGGACTGATCGTGCTGACGCGCACGAGTTGGGGCCAATCGCACCCGCTGCACAAATGCGCCGCGATGTCGCTTCTGGCTCATCTGCTCTTGGCCGCCTACGCCACCACGGTGCAAATCGTCACCGCCGGCTCGCCCGAAGGACTTGCTGACCACGGACCGGTGAGCATGGTCTTGGTCAACGATAGCGGCGATGCGGCAGAGAGCACAGCCGGCGCGAAAGCGCAAAACGCCTGGGACAAATTGGTTGCCGGCGCCGCAACGATCCCCGACGTGATGCACCTCGATCATCCCGAGCCGCTGGCCGCCACCGCGCCGCCGCAGCCCGCGCTAGTTCGCGATCCGTTGGCGGCCAAGCCGTTGCTCGATCCATCGCCGGCCATGTTGGCCTCGCTGGTCAAGCCAACCGCCGATCCGGGCGCAGCCGCGACGGCCTCGCATCTGGAACCGGCCGCGGAGATCGAGGTTCCAACTCCTCGCGCTCCGCAGCCGGCGGCTGCCACGAAGCCCGATGCTGCCGGGCCAGACCGCCAGCCGATCTCGCCGAACGATCATGCGGCAGCGGCAAGCGATCCCGACGGTTCGCTTGTCGCCTCGGTCGACAAACCGAAGACGCTCGTCCCCAGCCCGGATGCGCTGTCTACGCCGCCCGAGCTGATCGGCGTCAAAACCGCCGCGCAGCTATCGTCCAGCGGAACCGACAAGGCGGTCGGCCCCACTCCGGTCGCGCCGGCATCGATCGATTCCGCCGCCGACAACAAAGCCGGCATGGATGCAACACCCGGAAACGCCAAGGCCGGCGGCAATGCGGCATCCGAGAATCACGGTCCAACGGGTCCCGGCGAAAGCCGGCTCGTCATGGTGCCAGTTCCCGGCACCGCAGGAGCATCCTCGGGCAACTCCGCAACCGGCGCGGCGACCGAACCGAAGGTTTATCGCGATCGAACGGCCAGCGATCGGACGGGCATCGTGCTTCGTCATGGCGGCTCGCCGGAAACTGAGGCCGCCGTGCAAGCCGCTCTTAAATGGCTGGCCACTCACCAAAGCACTGACGGCCATTGGGACGCCGACAAATACGGCGCTGGCCGCGAAGACCGCGTCCTCGGGCAAGATCGCCAGGGCGCCGGCGCCCGGGCCCACACCGCGATGACCGGCCTGGCGCTATTAGCCTTGCTCGGCAGCGGAAACACGCACCTCGAAGGGCCGTACGCCGACAACGTCCGCCGCGGGCTGAACTATCTGATCAGCGTGCAAGGGACGGACGGCAATCTTGGCGGGCAAGCCGAAAAGTTTGCCTTCATGTATTCTCACGGCATCGCCAGCTTCGCGTTGAGCGAGTCCTACGCCATGACTCACGATCGCCGGCTCGAACCGCCCCTCCGCGCCGCGATCGGCTACACGCTCGCCGCTCAGCACCCGGTCACCGGCGGCTGGCGCTATCAACCGCATGAGACCGGGGATACGAGCCAACTCGGCTGGCAGTTAATGTCGCTCAAGAGCGCCGAGTTGGCCGGGATTCCGATGCCGGAGACCACGCGTGCCGGCGTGGTGCGGTTCTTGAAGAGCGTCGCCTCGGGCACCAGCGGCGGGCTGGGGAGCTATCGCCCGAACGAAATGCCCAGCCACGCGATGACGGCCGAGGCGCTCGTCTGCCGGCAGTTTCTCGGCATGTCGCGCGACAATCCGGCCGCCGGTGAGGCGGGAGATTATCTGCTGGGAGAACTGCCGAGCCGCGACCACGTCAATCTCTATTATTGGTATTACGGCACGCTTGGGATGTATCAATTGCAAGGCGACCGTTGGCAGCGCTGGAACGAGTCGCTGCAAGCGGCGCTCGTCGGCCAGCAGGTGACGGAAGGAGATTCGGCCGGAAGCTGGGATCCCAAATGCATCTGGGGCGGCTACGGCGGCCGGATTTACAGCACCGCGATGTCGGCCCTCTGTCTGGAGGTCTACTACCGCTTCCTGCCGCTTTACAACGCCGAACCCAACGGCGCGGCAAAGCCCCAAGACGCCCCGTGACCCGCAAGTCATGGCTGGCGCATGGGATGCGTCGGTCCGAATTCTCGCGGCCGACTTGGCCGACAGTTTGACAACCCTATCGGCACTGGTACAATTGCATGGTGCCGGGCGTTGCTGTGGCGATCCGGCCATGCAAGGCTGTTGCCTTTAGGCACTTTGCGCCTTTCTCCACACCCACCGCGGAACGTTTTTTAGAGACTCCCCATGCCTGCCTTGTTTGCTTTCCTGCCCGGCGGAATGGACATGCTAATTCTCCTGTTTGTTGTCCTGCTCCTGTTCGGCAATCGCCTGCCGAGCGTCATGCGGAGTCTGGGGCAAGGCGTCACCGAGTTCAAGAAGGGTGTCGCCGGGATCGAAGAAGATCGCGACGAGCATCGGCCCAACGACCCCGGCCGCAAAATCGACGACAACCGGAAGACGCCCGAAGAACGTCCCGCTTAGTTCAGTCACATTGCTTCGGCCGTAACCTGCGGATCGTGTTGGCTCGTTTTCTTGGATGAGTGATGTTGATCGGTGGTGCGATGCTCTTTGCATTTTTGCCTGGCCCGAGCGATATGATGGTCATTGGCGTGGTGGCCGTGCTACTCTTCGGCAAGAATTTGCCGCAGGTGGCGCGGCAAGCAGGCCGCGCACTTTCCGAGCTGAAAAAGGGGATGGCCGGCATCCAATCGGAACTCAACTCGGCGATCTACGACAGCGATACCTCAAGCCGCGACACCTCTAGTAGCAGCTATCGACAGCCATCGTCGTCGTACTCTTCGTACCGCGATGACGACGACCGCGACGAGCAAACCGCCCCAAAGTTCGAGCCGCCTCCGGCGGAGCCATCGATTGAAGGGCCGCGGGCGTGACGCACGGGACCTCCGGCTCTAGCCGCTCTCATCGCCGGAGATTAAGATCAGCTAATCGGGCGGCTAGCTCAGTTGGTTAGAGCGCTATCCTCACACGGTAGAAGTCACAGGTTCGAATCCTGTGCCGCCCATTCGCCCGATGCGAGCCAGCCACGGGGACGCGACTCGTTTCGATTTCAAAGTCGTGTTTTCCGTTGTCTGCCGCACGTCCTCTTTCCTGTCCATCGGCCCGGGCTCGAGTCATCATTATCCCAACGACGGCGCAATGACTTCGACCCACCGGCGCACATCCTGCGGTTTACTTGCCCTCGCATTCTTCGCCTGGCTCTCGAGCGGATCCAGTGCCGCCGCCGCTGGGCTGACGATCGTGCCGACCTATGATTCGAGCGTCACGGGCCTTTCCAACTTCGCCCAGATCCAAAACGCGGTCAACTACGTTACCCAGGAGTTCCAGAGCTACTATTCCGATCAGATCACGGTCAACATCACGATCAAGGCGGTTGACGGAACAAGCGTTTTTGGCAAATCCTCGTTTAGTCTCGTTGGAACGACTTACAGCGATATCCGCAATAAGCTTGTGACCACCGCAACCACGTCCGCCGACAGCGTCGCGGTCGGCAGCGGTGGCTCCGTTGGCTCGGCCGATCCGACCGGTGGCGGCCAATTTTGGCTGGCCCGCGCACAGGCGAAGGCGTTCGGCGTGATCGGCGCCTCGGATCCCGCCAACGACGGCACATTCACGTTTGGCACCGGCAACCCATTCACTTTCGATCCGAACAACCGCGCTGCTGCCAATACGTTTGATTTCATCGGGGTGACCGAGCACGAGTTCTCCGAAATCCTAGGGCGAATCCCAGGGCTGAATCAGTCCCTTGGCGGTACTCCACCTCAATACGCTTACTACGCCTACGATCTTTTCCGATACACGGCGCCCGGCGTGCGAAGTCTCAATACGACCGACACGAATGTCTACTTCTCGCTCGATTCGGGTACGACGAGCCTAAGAAACTACAACGGTCCCGCCGCCGGCGGGGACCTTCAGGATTGGGCCTCTGGCCAGGGCGCGGATGCCGCGAATGCGTCGATTAACGGCTCTACGAGGAATCCCTTCACGTCGGTCGATGTCACGACTCTAGACGTGGTTGGCTACCACGCGACGACGGCCCTGGGCATTTTCACGAGCCCCGTCGGCGGCAACAACGTGGCGATCAATCAATCCTCGACCTCGACGATCTCGCTCGAGGCCGCGCCGCCAACCTACTTCGACCTGACGACTACAGGCACTGGTTCGACCACGCTCCGACAAACCGCCACGACTCGCTATCCGCTCTACGTGACGGACGCGCTCCAAGTCGCGAACAACTCGAACCTGTTTCTCGGCGAGAGCACGGGGAATCCCGTGACGCTCAACACGACGAATGTAGTAATCAAAGACTCGGGCGATCTGCGCATTCAATCCGGCTCGCTTCTGAACGGCGCGGCCGGGAGCATTGGCAATGCCGCTCAATCTTCGCCGGCCAAGATCGTAGTCACCGGCTCTGGCTCGACATGGACCAACAGCGGAAACTTGAATGTGGGGGACACCGGCAGCGGAAGCCTGTATGTACTTAACGGCGGTGCGGTGGCGACTGCCGGTGCTTCGATCGGCGCCAACACCGGCGCGACCGGCGTCGTCAACATCAACGGCGCCACGTCGTCATGGACCACGACTGGCCTGCTCGCAATGAGCGCGGCAAGCACGCTGAACCTCAACGGCGGCACCGTGCAGGCCGGCGGCTTTGGTACGACCTCGGCGACCTCCGCCACCATCAATCTCAACGGCGGAACTTTGAGCAGTCCCGGTTGGAGCGCCGGCTCGAATACGACGCTCAACTTCAACGGCGGCGCATTGCAAGCCGCCGCCAACTCGAGCGCGTTCCTGGGCGCATTGCCGGCCAATCAAGTCATCCTCTACGCCGGCGGCGCGACGATCGACACGAACGGCAACAGTATCACGATCCCGCAGAATCTGACCAACGCCGCCAACCGCGGCGTCAGCGCCGTGACGATTTTGACTCCCGACATCACAAATGTATTTGCTTCGCCTCCCGCGGTGACGTTCAGCGCCGGCGGCGCCTCGGGGTATGCCACCTTGGATTCCAATGGACATATCTCGGCGATCGTCGTGACCAACCCGGGCAGCTTCACCACGGCGCCCACCGCCACGGTCACCGGCTCGTCGGCCGTGCTGACTGTCGCCACCAGCCCGAATAGCACCGGCGGCCTGACCAAGATCGGCGCGGGACGATTGACTCTCGCCGCTCCGGTTTACTCGGGAAATACGGTGGTCAACGGCGGGACGCTGCGGTTCGCTAATGCCGACGCGGCGAGCATTGCCGCGGGAGCGACCGCAACGATCTCCGCTGGCGCGACCTTGGAACTGGCCGGCGCGGTATCGGCCTTGTCGTCCGGAACTCATCGCGTGAACATCATGAACAGCGGCGCGACTCCCGCGGGACTGCTCGTCTCCGGCATCCATCAACAAGTCGGCAACATCGACGGCGCGGGCGTCACCCAGGTCAACGCCGGGAGCGATCTGACGGCCAATCACATCGTGCAAAGCGCTCTGGTAATCGGCGGCTCGTCCTTCAGCCACGCACTGGTGACGATCGACGCTTCAGATTCGAGCGGCAATCCGCTCGACGCAGCTTTCGGCGAATCCCAAACCCAGTTGTCGGCGGAAGCGAGCAGCATGGTCTTGGCCGGTTCACTCGCGTCGGATAGCCCGTTTGAAGCGGGCATTGGCTCGCCCGGCTCGATCGGCGACTTAGAAACGAGCGGTTCAAGTCTTGCTAGTTCAGCGCTTGGCAGTGCGATCGCCGGCGGAGACGCGTCATCGGTCCCCGAGCCTTCGACCTTCGTGCTTATAATGATGGCCGCGATTTCGTTGGCCGTTCTCGCTCGACGCGCGGTACGCCGTGTAGGGAACCCGCCGTGGCGGGTTCCCTACACCGCATCACGCAATCCCATTTAATGGAGATCATCATGGCACGCTATTTACCGAAATCCACGTGGTCCACCATGGCGCTTCTCGCCGCGGTGACACTATTCCCCGCCGCCGCGGCCTGGAGCGCCGAGCCATCGACCATCGATGCTGAAGGAGCGCTCAAGCGGCTCTTGGAGGGGAACGCCCGTTTTGTCGAGGGCAAGTTGCACTCGCCAACGGCCGCGGAAGTCGTCAAACGCCGCGCTGAGGTCGCGCATTCGCAGAAGCCCTTCGCGATCATCGTCAGTTGCTCGGATTCGCGGGTTGGGCCGGAGATCGTCTTCGATCAGGGGATCGGCGACATCTTCGTGGTTCGCACGGCCGGAGAGGTGGTGGACAACGCCGCGCTGGGGAGCATCGAATACGCCGTCGCGCATCTCGGCGCGCCGCTGGTAGTGGTGCTCGGCCACGAGCGCTGCGGCGCAGTGTCGGCGGCGGTGGCGGGCGCCAAAGAGCCGGGCCACATCGCCGACGTGCTCAAAGCGATCCAGCCGGCCGTCGATGAGACCAAGGGCAAGCCCGGTGACGCGGTCGACAACGCGATTCGGGCCAACGCACTCGACGTGGCCGCGCACTTGCAAGCCACCGGCCCAATCCTCGCCGAGCAGGTGAAAAGCGGCCGTCTTAAGATCATGGGCGCCTATATCTCCCTCGATACGGGCAAAGTCGAGATGCTTGAGCGTGGGAAGAAATGATCCGATCTGATCGGATCGGCTCGTAACGTCCCAGTGACCAGTTAGTGAGGCGTCCATGTCGCGAGTTTCCCGCAATTTCTGGCTCCTCGCGGTCGCTTTTCTTTCGCTGCTCCCCGTCGCGGCGCGGGCGGCGACGCCGCACGTTTATGTCGTCCTGTGGTTCGACACGGAAGACTACATATTGCCGGCCGATGACGACGCCGCCCTGCATATCGCGGACTTTCTGACGCGAGTGAACATCCGCGGCACATTCAAGCTGGTTGGCGAAAAAGCCCGCACGCTCGAGCGCCGCGGCCGCAGCGACGTGATCGAGGCGCTGAAGAAGCACGAGATCGGCTATCACTCGAACTTCCACAGCGTTCAGCCGACGCCCGCCGTCTATCTCGACGCGCTCGGTTGGGATGACGGCGTGGCGGAGTTTGACCGCCGCGAGCGGCCCGGTTTCGACGACGTCAAGCGAATCTTCGGCGCGCCCCCCACCTGTTATGGCCAGCCCGGCAGCTCGTGGGCGCCGCAAGCCCTCGGCGCGATGCGGCAATGGGGGATGAAGGTCTATCTCGATGCCGGCCAACACGTCGGCCTCGATGGCAAGCCCTTCTATTACTGCGGGCTGCTCAACATCTACCAGATCGCGCATATGCCGCGGGCCGATCTCAACAACCCGAGCGCCCTGACGGAGGCCGAGGGCAATTTCAGCGCGGCCCGCAAGCAACTTCAGGCCGAAGGGGGCGGCCTGATCAGCATCATCTACCATCCGTGCGAGTTCGTGCACAAAGAGTTTTGGGACGGCGTCAACTTCCGCAACGGCGCCAACCCGCCCCGTGAAAAGTGGAAGCTGCCGAGGGCCAAGACTCCCGAGGAAACGCGAGTTTCTTATGAAGTCTTCGAGAACTACGTCCGGTTCATGCAGCATTTCGACGACGTGAAGTTCATCACGGCGAGCGGCGCGGCCCGCCTTTACGCCGACGCGGCAATCAACCGCACTTGGAAGACGGCGGACGTAAAAGAGCTGGCCGCCGCGGTCGGTGACGAACCTTGTTTCCAGCAGCACGAAGGCTACGCGCTATCGGCCGCGGAAGTCTTCGCGATCTTGAGCCAGTTCGTGACAGCCCGCGCTGCGGGACACGATCCCGAGATTCAATATCCTGGCAGTCCCTATGGACCGAGCAGCCCGGTAGCGCCGCTCGACGCGCCCGTCACTGTTGAAGGTGAGCAATTCCTTCGTTCCACGGCGGACGCGGCCGATTCAATTCGAGCGCACGAGCGAATACCGTCAACCGTATGGCTAGGGAGTCGCGCCGTGCCCGCCGAGGCGTTTCTCCGGTCACTGGCCCTGGTCGCTTTGAACATGGCCGACGGCAAACCGGTCCCGGCCACGGTCGAGATCAAGCCGGCTCGGCTGGCGGCTGTGAAGTACGTCGCCGACGACAACCCCGGTCTCTGGAAATGGGTGATCTTCCCGCCGAATTTCCACGCTCCGAACGTCATGGCCTTGGCCAAGCGGCAAGCCTGGACGTTGAAGCCGGCCTTTCGAAACGACACATCGGCCGAATGATGCAGCAGATGTTTTCTCGACTAGGATCATCCGCAGATTGCGCAGATTTTCATAGATTGAGAAATGTCAAATCTGTGTTCATCTGCGAAGTCTGTCGATCATTCTTCTTGACTGCCGCGACTCGAACTAGGAATGAATCACGTTCGCCGCGCGCCTTTTAGTCAGGCCCCCAAATAGAATCATCGTCAGCCCATTGCACCAGGAGTTCGGCCCGTGATTTGAGCAGGGGCGCAAGTTCGCGGTTCGAGTGCGGTCCAGGGATCCGAACACCCTCAAATTCTTGGCCGTCGTTCCACGCTTCAACTTGCTTGAGCCAACGCTCCGCGATCACTCGCAGCGCAAGCCGCGGGTGCTGGGGAGCTATGATATCCGCGGCCGAGATATAGTCGGTCGGAAGGTCGCCGCAGATCACCCACCAACCGATCCATTCTGGCCTCGCCCGGCTCTCGATGGCCCAGATCGAAACGTAGGGCAGGACATGCCAAGCGGGCCATTCACCGATGCGTCCATGCTCAACGCCTTCTGATCGAAGGTACTCGGCAACTCGCGTTCGCTGCTCATCGCACCATCGTTCTTCGTCATCGTGATCCGGAGCATTCATTGTCCGCCCATTGGAAGACAAAAAAGGAACAGGTTTAATGACCAGAAGTGGGACCGAGGTTCGCTTTAGTTGGCGCGGCGGTGGATCGTTGATGCAAGTTTGAGTCTCGTTGCACGTTCGCTGGCGCAATCGGCTGAGACGATGATCCACTCTCCGCCGGCACTTCCGCCACCGTCATGAAGCCCATGAACATCTCGTCCCATGTTTGCAGGCCGAATTTGACTTGTTTCGTCGGGTCGGGGTTCGTCGGGTTGCGGGCAGAGTTGTCGAAGCCGCCGGAGCAGATCACCCAGGTGCCGGCTGGGATGCGCTTCGGCTCGGCCAGGCGATGGCCGCTTTGCCAGTTGAAATCGTAGTGCGGCACGGAGAGGGCCGTCTCGCGCGTGCCGTCGGGGTAGAGGAACTGGAATTTGAACCATGAGCCGCGCAAGTGCATGTGCGGGCCGAGGTCGTAGAGCAAGGCGTCGCGCTTGAAGCAGTAAAAGCAAGAATGCTGGGCGTTCGATTCGCCGGGCGGAATGACGAGATCGCGGCACTCGCAGCCCCGTACCTCCAGCCGCATCTTCGGCGGCTCTTTGGCCAGGTACAGGCCCATCTCGCTTTGATCGGATTGCGGCTCGCCGTTGGTCGTGTAGTGCATCTCGAAGTTGAACCGCGCGCCCTTGGGGAGGAAGATGCCGGTGCCGGCCGGGAATTCCCCTTGCGGCACGCCCGGCGCCCAGGTGCTGATGAAATACGATTCGCTGGGTATGTCCTTGTAGTCTTGTGGATAGCGGACGCGGACGATGACGTGGTGCACGACCTTCGCGTTGTCCGGCCGGCAGACGGCGGCGCGGAGCCAGCCATCTTGCGGCATCGTGAAGTCAGCATCGAGATAGCGGTAGTCGAGCACGCCGGTGGCCGGGATCGTTTGCCGGCTCGGCAGCTTCACGACGAAATCGGGTTCGCCGAGAGCCCACTTCGCGGTGGGGGGCGCTGGAGCGGCCAGCGGATCGTCTCCGTCGCCCCGATTGCAGCCGTGTTCGATCCACTTCAAGAGCGTGCGAGCTTCAGCGGCCGACAGCGAGCAGTCGTTCGCGAATTTGCCGAACCGCGGATCGGCGTCCCACGGCGGCATGCGGCGATCGAGCACGACTTCCTGCATCATCGCCGACCATTGCTTCACCGCGTCGTAGCCGTCAAGCGCGAACGGCCCGATATGCCCGGCGCTGTGGCAGGCGACGCATTTCCTTTCGAGCAGCGGAGCGATCTGTTTGCTGTACGATGGTTCACGCTCCCCCAGCGTCGAGTCAAAGCTGATCAGGCAGCCTTGCGGCGGCGTCTTGGGATTAGCGACCGGCTTGCCGTCTAGAAACTCCGCCAGGGCCGAGTGCAAGTAATTCTCCGTCGGCTTCGGCTTTTGCGCACCGGGGACCATCTGATCGTCGATCGCGCCGCGATAGAGGATGGTCATGTTCTTCGCGTCGATCGCGATCGCCTCGCAAGTGCGCTTGACGCCGAAATAGTGCGTCACCAATTGGTCGCTATCTCGCAACAGCGGCAGCACGCCGAGGCGCGCCGTCAGCACTTGTTGCCTCAAGTCTTCTCGGTCGCCCAGCGCCAGCGGCATGGGCATCAGCCCGGAAAGATTGGAAAGCACCCGCGCTCGGCGAATTTCGTTGTCGGCGTCCGGTCCGTCGCGCGGGATCAGATCGGCCAGGACGCCGCGGGCCGCCAGATTGCCGATCACCTCGACGAATCTGTCCTTCGGGTCTCCTTGCGGCATCGAATTGATGAGCCAGACGATAACGCCTTTGTCTTTGAATTCGGCTTGCAGCGCTTCGACCTTGCTCATGCTCTGCCGGGCAATGGGGCAATCGAGGCCGACGAAGTACAGCACGACGACGCGCGCGTCGGCCCGCCGCAGCTCGTAATACTTGCCCCGGTAGTCGAGCAAGCTGAAGTTGACGACCGAATCGGCCTCGCTGGCGTTAAGGCGCGGCGCCCGCCGGCCACTCGCCCCCGCGCCGCTCGTCTCGGCGGCGATTGCGGAGGATGCGAATAGCACGAGGAGACCCATCAGCGGCAAGCACCGTAAGATCCGAATCATGAGAGCATTCCGATTTGAAATACGTTTGTTCGATAGATCAATTAGGTCGCCGCCGCTGGCCGCTTCGGGCATTATCGTCCGCCGCAAGCATCCTGAGCAAGAGACGCCAAATGCCGATACATTGGGACGCCGAATTCTCCTTACGATCGATTGAGATGCCGGCACTGACCGACTTCGCTGGGCAACGCCCCTTGGGGCAATTCTCGAACACTTTATTCTTGCCAATGCCGGAGGCGGGTTTTAGCATACTGGGGTGCCGGCTAAGCACCTCAAACGTAGGAGTGCCTCATGTGCGTGTCTCATCGGTTCGCCGTCGCGCAGGCCGCCGCTTGTCCGCGGCGCAGCCTATTGGGTGCGTTCAGGATTCTGCTGTTCGTGTTGTCGGCCGTTGGTGCGGCCGGATCCAATGCGCTGGCCGGCACTAACGGCACCTGGATTGACGCGACGAGCGGCGGGCTTTGGTCGGCCAACGCCAATTGGTCGGGCGGCAATATCGCCAACGGGACCGACGGAATCGCCGACTTCAGCACGCTCAACATCACGGCCGACAACACCGTCCATCTCGACTCGGCGCGCACAATCGGTCAACTGAAATTCGGCGATACGACCCCGAGCAACAACTGGATCCTCGACAACAACGGCAATGCAGCCGATATCCTCACGCTTGCAGTCTCGTCCGGCAGTCCGACGATTACGGTCAATAACGACACGGCAACGGTCAACTTGGTGCTAGCCGGCACGCAGGGCCTTACCAAAATCGGTGCCGGCGACCTGCTCCTCGACGATGGCAACACATTCACCGGCGCCGTTGCAATCAATGCGGGCACGCTGGCGCTCGGCAACTCGGGCGCGTTGGGGGGCACGTCCAACGCTGTCAGCGTAAACATCGGCGGCACACTGGATCTCGGCGGCCAGACGATCGGGGCGAACACCATGAACATTCAAGGCGCCGGCGTCGGCAGCAATGGCGCGCTTGTCAACGGCAGCACGACGGCGGCCAGCTACGCCGGGACGATCACCGCCAACGCACCCTTCACGGTCGGCGGCACGGGCGATCTTACGCTGAGCGGCAGCGTCAACACCGCGGTCAATGTACTCACTAAGATCGGCAACAACACGCTCACCTTAAGCGGCACGACGGACAATAACAACCTCCAACTCGTGGTCAACAGCGGCACGGTCGTCCTAGGTAAGATGAGCAACAGTAGCGCGCACGCCGTCGGCAGCCCTGGCCTGACGGTCAACGGCGGCACCGTCCAACTTGGCGGGACCGGCGGAGATCAGATCTATGACTTCGCCCCCGTTACGGTCACCAGCGGTACGTTCGACACCAACGGCCGGAACGAGACCTTCTCGACCCTTTTCCTCCAGGGGACGGGCATCGGAGGCGCCGGCGCATTACAGATCACCGGCTTCAATCAATTCTCGACGATCACGCCCACAAATGGCACGGTGCTGACTGGCAACGCCACCATCGGCGTTAGCATCGCTTCCGCTCTCACGCTCAGCAACGCCGTCAGTGGAAATTTCGCGCTCACCAAAGCGGGTCCCGGCGAGCTGCTGCTGAACGGCACGAACAGCTTCAGTGGCGGCCTCACGGTTCAAAGCGGCGGGCTCGGCGTCAGCACCCTCAACAACGCCGGCACCAATGGTCCCTTGGGCAATAACGCGAGCGTTACGCTCGGTTCCAGTGGCCAGACCGGCACGCTTTTTTACGGGGGTGGCACGACGTCGAGCAACATGCCGTTCGTACTGGCCACAGCGGGGACCGGCGCGTTTTACGTGGAAACTGGCGGCGTCAATCTTACACTCAATGGCGCCATCAGCGGCGGCGGCGCTCTTCTCGAAGACGTCGGCGACTTGACCCTCGCCGGCAACAACACCTTCACCGGCGGCGTGACAATCCTTTTCGGCACGCTCCAACTCGGCAACCCCGGCGCCCTCAATTCGAGTTCTCCTAATCCCGTCGCCTTCAGCAACGGCAGTGGAGGCAGCACGGGCACTCTGAGTCTCAATGGCAACAGCGTCACCGTCAGTGGTCTCACGGCTGCCACCGGGGGGGCCCCCGTTGTCCAAGACGCCAACGCCGCTTCGGCAGTCCTGACGGTCAATAATTCTGCCGCCAACACATACGCGGGCACGCTGCAAGATGGTCCCGGCGGCGGAAGCTTGGGACTAACGAAGTCGGGAAGCGGGACGCTGACTCTTGGCGGCAACAATACCTTCACCGGCGGCGTGACGATCAACGCCGGCAATCTCCAGATCGGAAATCCCGGCGCGCTCAATTCCAGTGCTCCTAATTTCGTTACCTTCGGGCCGTCCAGCACCGGAACGTTGAGCCTCAACGGCAACAGCGTCGCGATCAGCGGTCTCTTCAGCAACAGCGGCGCTCCGGTCATTCAGAACGCCAATAATGGAACGGCCGCAACGCTCACGATCAACAACGCCGGATTCAACTACTACGGCGGCACGTTGCAGGACGGGGCCGGCAGCACCCCGCTGTCGCTCGTCAAAAACGGCAACGGCCTGATCAATCTCGGCGGCGCCACCATGACCTTTACTGGAAGTGTAACGATCAACGCCGGCGACCTGCAAATCCCCACCAGCAACAACTTGACCGGCGGTGTGACGATCAACGGGAGTTCCATCCTCGAATTGATTGGCGGCAGCGGAGGCATATCGCCCGGCGTCGTCACGTTCGGCCCGGGCAGCACGGGCACTCTTTCGGTGGGCGTCAGCGGCACGATCGGCGGGTTGAACACCAATGCCGGCATGGTCGGCGCCCCCGTCGTCATGAGCAGCGCGTTTTCGTCGACGCTGACAATCAACAACTCGACGAGCAACACCTACGCGGGCGTTATGCAAGATGGCGTCAGCACGGCGCTATCGCTGGCAAAAAGCGGCGCCGGCGCGCTGACCCTTAGCGGGAATAATACGTTCACGGGCACGACGACCGTCAACGCCGGCACGCTGATTCTTGGCAATCCGAACGCCTTAGGCGGCACGGCGGGCGGCACCATCGTTGCCAGTGGGGCCACACTGGACCTCGGCGGTCAGACCGTTGGCGCCGAGCCGTTAACGATCATGGGCAGCGGTGTCGGAGGCAATGGCGCGCTAGTGAATGGCAGCGCTAACCCCGCCAGCTTTGCCGGAACCATCACCGAAAGCGGCCCATTCACGGTCGGCGGCGCCGGCGATATCACGCTCAGCGGGAGCATCAACTCCGCCGTCAACACGCTAACTAAAATCGGCGCCGGCACGCTAACCTTAATCAATCAGAACGTGAGCAACTGCCCGATCAACGTAAATGCCGGCACACTTGCCCTAAGCGGCGGAACGCTTACGGGAGCGCTGAACAATTCCGCCAACGTCGTGCTCAACAGTGGCACATTCGGCGGCCCATCGTTAGCGAATTCCGGCACGTTCACCTACAACGGCGGTACGTTCAACGGCCGGTTGATTAACGCCGGAACGGCAATCTTTAACGCCGATTTCACCGCCGGCAACGGGATGGAGAACGATGCCAACGTGTCAATTCCTTCCGGCCGAACGATCACGCTCAATGGCCAGGGGCTCGACAACGAGGGGACGCTCACGATAGCCGGCGGAACGCTCAATCTCAGCACCGACGCCAGCGCCGCCAACCTCAATCGTGGCAACATCAATATCTCCGTCGCGGTCCCCTTCAACCTCAACGGCGCGAGGTTGACGAACCTCGGCACTCTCAATGTGAATGGCGGCTTGATGAGCGGCACCGCTGCCCTGCTGACTAACGGCCCGGGCGGCACCGTCTCCGGCCCCGGCACGATCACCAGCCCCTTCACCAACAGTGGCGGACTTGTGGCGGTCACCGGCGGCACGCTGAACATCACCCAGCCCTTCCCCAACTCGGGCGCGATCCAGTTGTCCGCCATCACGGCCGCGCTCGGCGGCGGAGCGATCAATAACACGGGCACCATCAACGGCTTCGGCAATCTGGGCAATGCGGTCACGAACTCCGGCACAGGCACGATCGAACCCTTCGGCGGCATCCTCTACCTTGGCGGCTCGCTTTTCAACCAGGCCGGCGGGACGATCCGAATCGGCACGGGCAATAAACTGCTGGTCATCCCCGGTTTACCTACGAACGGCAGCCTCATCAATCTCACCGGCGGCACGTTCGACAACGGCGGCCAGCCGCTCAACAACTTGGGCCAGATCAGCGGCTACGGCACTTTCGCGACCGGCGGGACCGGACTGGACAACAACGGCAGTATTACGTTTTCTGGCGGCGTCACCACCGTCAATGGCCCCGTCACGAACGAGAATGGGAAGACGATTGTCGTGGCCTACAATCCGGCCATCTTCACTGGACTCGTCACGAATAACGGGGGCGGGACATTCAACATCATCAACACCACGGCCGTCTTTGCCGGCGGGTCGAGCGGTACCTTCGGCGGCACGTTCACCAACAACGCCAATTCCGCGTTCTCCGAAGGGGGCAGCGGGATTCTGGAGGCCGACGGCGCTCCGACGCTCGGTTCGGCCAGTTCGCTGGCCGTCAACGATTCGAGCACGTTGCGCTTCAAGGCCACGTCCGGCGCGGCCACCATCGGCACGGGCGTCACCGCGATGGTCAATAACGGTGCGACCTTGGAACTGGCCGGCTCCGTTTCGGCGCTTAGCAGCGGGTCCAGCCGAGTGAACATCACGAACAATAGCAGCGCCGCTGCGGGCATCCTCGTCTCTGGCACGCACCAGCAAGTCGGCGGCATCGACGGTAGCGGCACCACGCAGGTCAATGCGGGAAGCGACTTGACGGCCAATCACATTGTTCAAAGCGCGCTCATAATCGGCGGCACTGCCGGCAGCCCCGGCCTCGTGATAACCGACGCCTCGGACTCAAGTGGAAACCCGCTGGCCGAGTCCTTGCAGCCAAGTGGTCCCTTCGCTGTCGGCGCGGCGGGTTTTTCGAGCTTGGATCCTCCTAGCGCAGCGGGCTTCAGCGGCGATCCGATTCCGGCCGGTCCGCCGGTGGAAGGCGCGAATCTCGGCGGCAGCCCTTCCGCCGTGCCGGAGCCTTCCGGGCTGCTGTTGCTGGCTCTTGGCGGCGCCATTTGCCTGCTCCTTGGTCGCGGGAACTTTTCGCGCTCGGCCGTCGTCTGACTCGTGTTGGCCAATCTCGAACCACGAAAGGAGTAGGACCATGCGCCTTGCGCTCTCGGTCACCATCACTATTTCTCTGTCTCTTTTGACTGCTCGAAGCGCCGTTGCCATGGGGGGCACGCTGACGACGCCCAGCATCTCGGTTTCCGCAGCGTCGGGTCGCGATGCCAAGGACTGGCTAGCGGTGCTGGCCAACAAGAAATACAAATTCATCGTCGGCGACTTCATCAACGCCACGACGAACCTCTACTATGCCGGCGATACTGTTAGCCTGAACTCGTTCCTGTCCGACCTCGCGGCCGTCGACGGCACCGAGATCGAGGTGATGTTTTCCAAGGAATCGAAGGATGCATCGTCTGCGTTCGGGAGCGACCAAGGACACACCGGTCCCTGCCAGTGGCAGATCCAACATCTGGGATACTCACCGGAGTTGTTTCACGTTACGGTCTTTCTGGGAGATGGCAAGATCGACATCGCCCAACTCGCGCTCCCGCCAATCCGGAGCGAAAAAGCCAAGCCGGCAGACGGAGGCGCCGCCCCGCCAAAACCAAAGACCGACTTGGATCAAAAGAATCGCCCCTAGCGCCGGCACGCCCTCTATTCCGCGCGCACGGCGGCGACGGCGAGTTGTTGGAATGCCTCGCGGACTTCCGAGGCGTCGCTGTTGCCGAAATCGTTCCGCTGGACCATCAACACGAGGATCAGCTCGCGCTTCGGGTCGATCCAGCCTTGGGTGCCAAACGCGCCGCCGTGGCCGAACGTGCCCGGGGAGAGCATCCGGGTGATCCCTTGTGGCTGGCGGACAATGCACCAGCCCAATCCCCAGCCGTTGCCCGGCGTGAAACCGGTGACAATTTCGCCCGTCTGCACGCGGGTCATCTGCTCGACAGCCGCTCGAGAGACGACATGACTACCGGGCCCATTTAACTGGCCGTCGAGTGGGTTAGCGCTGTGGATCAACCGGCCAAGGGCCATTTGATAGAACCGGGCCATGTCGGACGCCGTCGAGTACAGGCCGCCGGACGGGCTCGGCGTGCGGCGCTGAGCCGGATCGGCGGATGAGAAAGTTCTTTCTACGGCCTCCAACTCGCCGTCCTTGGTGCGATGGTACATGGTCGCTAGGCGCAGCCGCGCTTTGGTGTCTGGAAAAAACGTCGTGTCGGTCATCTTCAGCGGCTCGAAGATGCGCTCCCGCAGGAATTCGTCATAGGGTTTCCCCGACACGGCCTCGATGATCGCGCCGCACACCGTGATTCCATCGCTATACTTCCACTTGGAGCCAGGCTCGAACTGAAGCGGCTCGGCGGCAATTCGTTCCGCAGTCTCGCGGAGCGACGTGGCCGCTCCCCGCCCTTTCCCGTTGGGCGAACTGATCCCCGCGGTATGGGTCATCAGGTCGCGGATCGTGATCGGCCGAGCCGGCGGATGATCGCCGAGCCGCACATCCTTGAATTGCGGGATGTATTTCGAGACCGGATCGTCCACCGAGAGCTTTCCTTCGTCTTGGAGGATCATGATCGCGGTGGCCGTGATCGGCTTCGTCATCGATGCGATCGCGAACAGGGAGTCGATCGTCATCGGACGGTCGTGGGCGATGTCGGCCGACCCGACTGCCTCGAGATGGACCACCACTCCCGACCGCGCCACGAACGTCACCGCCCCGGCGATCTGTTTATCGGCGACGAATTGCCGCATCCGCGGGCCGATCTTCGCTAGCTTGTCGGCATCCATTCCGACGGCGTCCGGCGCGCTCGGTTGAAGGGCCGTCCCGTGCGATTCTGCGGCGCGCAACCGGTTGAACGAAATGGCGACAGCAGCGATTAGAATCAGTGGAGCGATTCGATTCTGAATGGCGTTCATTTCAAATCCGCCTTTGTGGAGATGAGGATTAGTGATCCAAGCCAGTATCAGCATAGCGCAGTGCCAAGCCGCCGACAATCCTGTCGGCATACTTGGCACTGGCCCAGTTCAAGGCGCATAATGTGCGTGCGCGATTTGGACCATTGCTCATAAACCGGGAGACCCAGGCCATGGCAATCGACGAAGCGAAGATGCAGGCGTTTCTTGGTCAGGCGGTCGGGGACATCGGAGCGGCGATGAGCGCCGTGCTGGCGCTGATCGGCGACAAGCTGGGATTGTATAAAGCGATGGCCGGCGCCGGGCCGCTGAGCGCGGCGGAACTCGCCCGGCGAACCGGCACCTCCGAGCGCTATATTCGCGAATGGCTCGGGAATCAGGCGGCCGGCGGGTATGTCAGTTACGATCCGACGACCGAGACGTACACGCTCCCGCCTGAGCAGGCCGCGGCGCTTGCCGATGAGACGAGCCCGTTTTTCGTGTCGGGCGCGTTTCAAGTGATTGCCGCCATGTTCAAGGCCGAGCCGAAGATGGTAGAAAACTTTCGCAGCGGCGGCGGGCTGGCCTGGGGCGAGCACGACTGCCAACTCTTCGCCGGCACCGAGCGGTTCTTTCGGCCGAACTATCGCGGGAACCTGATCGCCTCGTGGATTCCGGCCTTGACCGGGGTCCGCGAAAAACTGACCGCGGGGGGTAAAGTGGCCGACGTCGGTTGCGGGCACGGTGCCTCGACCATTCTGATGGCCGAATCGTTTCCCAAGAGCCGTTTCTTCGGATTCGATAATCATGCCGCGTCGATCGAGACGGCGCGCAAGCGGGCGGCCGAAGCGGGCGTGGCGGACCGAGTGACGTTCGACGTCGCCGGATCGACTGACTACCCCGGCCGCGACTTCGATTTCGTCGCCCATTTCGACTGTCTGCACGATATGGGAGACCCGGTTGGGGCGGCGCGGCACGTCGCGGAAACGCTCGGTCGCGATGGCGCATGGATGGTGGTCGAGCCGCTGGCCAGCGACCGAGTCGAGGAGAACCTGAATCCGGTCGGGCGGGTGTTTTACGCCGCGTCGACGATGATCTGCGTGCCGGCTTCGCTCGCCTATCACGGGCCGGCGCTCGGCGCGCAAGCCGGGGAAGCGCGGCTGCGAGAAGTGATCACCGCCGGCGGATTCACGCGCCTGCGCCGCGCGGCCCAGACGCCGTTCAATCTGGTGCTCGAAGCGCGGCTTTAGAATAAGAGGCCCTCACAAAACGTGGCACTGCTTGACGGCTGCCATCCCGAGCGGAGTTCCCGCCAAGCAACGGCAGCCGTCAAGCAGTGTCACTCGGCGACGACGGTCAGGGAGAGAATGTGATGACGCTAGAGGACGCATGGCGACTGCTTTTTTTGCCGCCGAAGTGCGCGATTGCCCGCGTTTTCGCGGGGCGGACGCGGCGGGCGACGTGGCCTCTGATTGCGGCCCTTTCCGTGCTGGCCTGCGGGCGAGTTCCGATTTTTGCCGCGGAGCCCGTCAACTTGGCCTTGAACAAGCCGGCATCGAGTTCGTCGATTGAGAACGATGAGCACGACGCGGCCAAGGCGAACGACGGCGATGCGGAGACTCGCTGGTCCGCCGACGACGAACCGGAGGGAGGGCCGGAGTGGTGGCAGGTCGATCTCGAAAAACCCTTCGACCTCTCCGGTTGCCAGATCCGCTGGCCTTTCGACGGAAAAAGATACCGCTACAAGGTCGAAGGCTCGACCGACGGTAAGCACTGGTCGCTGCTGAGCGACCAATCAAAAACCACCTCCACATCGCAGCTTCACGACCTCAAGTTCGAGCATGCTCGCCAGGTCCGTCGCGTGAAGATCACCGTGACGGAGCTTGATGAGGGCTGCTGGGCGGGCATTAGTGAAGTCAAAGTCTTCGGCATCCAACATTCAGAAGGAACATCACGATGAAACTCGCGATTCCACTCTCGCTCATATTGCTTTTCTTCGCCGCGGCGGGGCCAGCCGCCGCCGAGCCGTCGAAACCCAACCTCATCTTCGTTCTTGCCGACGATCTGGGCATTGATGGAGTAAGCTGCTACGGCGCCGACAAGCACCAGACTCCGCATATCGATGCGCTGGCGGAATCCGGCCTCCGCTTTCGTACTTGCTATGCGTCCCCCCTGTGCGGGCCGTCGCGCTGTCTGCTGATGACGGGGCGTTACGCCTATCACACCGGCGGATTGACCAACGAGTCGTGGCGCGCCGGCGGGCCGGGAGCGAAGTCGGCCGACGAATATCCGATGGCCAGGCTGTTGAAGCAGGCCGGCTACGCCACGGGACAAGCCGGCAAATGGCGGCAAGTGGGCGAGGCGCCGAGCGACTGGGGATTCGACGAATACCTTACGGACAACACCGCCAACGGCTGGTATTGGGAAACCAGGTACAACAAGAACGGCCAAGCCCTCAATCTTCCGGAGGGCACCTACGGCCCCGACGTCATCCAGGACTTCACGTTCGATTTTCTCCGGCGGCACAAGGACAAGCCGTTTTTCTTCTATTACGCGATGCACCTCGTACATAAGCCCACGCTTCGCACGCCGGATACGGCGCAAGGCACGAAGAACATCGACAAGCTCTACGACGACAACATCCGCTACATGGACAAGCAGCTTGGCGCGCTCGTGGCCGAATTGGAAAAGCTGGGGCTGCGGCAGAACACGCTCGTCATCTTCTCCGGCGATAACGGGACCGCCGCCGGTTACCCGGCGCCCGTGCAAGGCCGGATGGTCAACGGCTGGAAAGGGAGCATGCTCGAAGGCGGATCGCGCGTTCCGCTTATTGCAAGCTGGCCCGCCGTGACGCCCAAGGGAAAGGTGCTCGACGACATCATCAGTTTTGCCGATCCGTATGCCACGTTCGCCGAGCTTGCCGAAGTGAAGCCGCCGGCGGGATTCAAGACCGACGGCCAGAGTTTCGCTGCGCAGCTTCGCGGCGCGGCAGGCACGCCCCGGGCGTGGGCCTTCGTCCAGCTCGGCGCTCACTGGTATGTCCGCGAGCCGGGATTCAAGCTGAACGAGGCGGGCAAGTTCTTCGACATGAGCGACGCGCCGTTCGTCGAGAAGCCCGTCGATCCGGCCAGCGGCAACGAGCAAAGCAAAGCCGCGAGGCAGCGGCTCTCCGCGGTCTTGGCGGAACTGAACCCTGCCGCCGGTAAGACTGACCGGGAGAACGACGGTCCCCGCAGGAACAATCGCGTCGCCGTCTCCGGATCGGCCAGCGCGGTCGGCCCATGGAAATCGGGTGACAGCTTGCCCAGCGCGGAAGCGCCGAGCATCGGTGGGAAGGCGCTCGAAGTCTCGGCGGAGATCGAGGCGGAGGGAACCGAAGGCGTGATTGTGTCGCAGGGGGGGCCTGCCCGCGGCTATGCCATTTATCTCACCAAGGGGAAGCTCGCCTTTGCGGTTCGGCAAGGCACGGAACTGACAGCCATCAACGCCAAAGATCCGTTGGGAAATGGCCATTTCGTAATCCAAGCGGCACTCCGTCAAGACGGCGCCATGACGATCTCAGTCGACGGAAAGCAAGTGGCCGAAGGCATGGCAAACGGCCTGATCCGACAGCAACCCGGTGCAGGGCTCACGGTTGGTTCGTCAGGAAAGGCGGCGGTCGGCGAGTATACCGCTCCCAATCCCTTCGAGGGCAAAGTAACCAACGTCCGCGTCAAGGCCACCGCCGCCGCGAAGGAAAAGTGATCGAGACTGCCTGAACCACTTCCCGCTTGACGAGCGACCTTTTCTAGAAGCAGTTTCAAAACCGCAGGGGACTGTCCCCGTTTTGCGCAGTCTTCGGAGTAAAATGGGGACTGTCCCCGTCGCCCCAGCGGTTTTGAAACTGCTTCTAGTGACAAGACGTTTTCGAGGTAGACAACCATGAGCGGCCCACGGAAGACAGCCATCGTGACCGGAGCTTCGCAGGGGATCGGCGCGGGAATCGTGAAAGCGTTCGTCGAACGGGGTTTCAACGTCGTTGCAAATTCGCGGAAAGTGACCCAATCCACCGAGGTCGCGGCTTCCGACCACGTCGCTCTGGTGGACGGCCACATCGGTGACCCGACGACTGCCGCCAAGATCGTCGAGACGGCGCTGTCTCGCTTCAAGTCGATCGACGTGCTGGTCAATAACGCCGGCATCTTCTTCACCAAGCCGTTCACGGATTACACGTCCGACGACTTCAAGTCGCTGGTCTCGACGAATCTCGAAGGTTTCCTGTACATCACGCAACTCGCCATCAAGCAGATGCTGGCGCAAAAGACGGGCGGGAGCATCGTCACGATCACGGCGGCCCTTGCTCGCAACCCGATCCGGGGCGTCACGGCGGCGGTGCCGATGATCACCAAAGGGGGTCTTGAAACGATCACCCAGCACTTGGCGATGGAGTACGCGAAGGACGGCATCCGCGTGAACGCCGTCGCGCCGGGCGCTGTCTACACGCCGCTTCACCGCGACACTCCGAAGGACGTGATGGAGAGCCTGTCGCCGATGGGTCGGCCTTCGACGGTCCAGGAAATCACGGACGCCGTCATCTACCTTACCGACGCCGCGACGGTCACTGGTGACATCCTATACGTTGATGGCGGCGCTCATTTCGGCCGCTGGTGATTGAAAGGAGCTTGCGGGGATGACCCTTACGTCGACCCTCTCCCAGCGGGAGAGGGAGGTTGCGACGGGGATGGTCCCCGCCGGATTCGTCAGGCGATCTATTTGTCGTCCGGTTTCCTCTCGTCGTCGGATTTCTTGGCGAGGTCCGGTTTGTTTTCGTCGGCCGGCTTCTTCGCGCCGTCGGGCTTCTTCTCTTCATCCGGCTTCGTCGCGTCGGCGGGCTTGGTCGCCTCGTCCGGCTTTTTTGCATCCGGCGAGTTGGCGTCGCCATCCGATTTCTTTTTGAGCTTCGCCTTGGCGGCATCTTCTTCGCTGAGCAACTCGCGGACCGGCTTTTTCTCCTTGTAGCTATCGAGTTCCTTTTGGAGCTGTTCCTTGATGGCCGGGTCGTTGGCTTCCGGATCGGTTCCGGAGCGGGCCACCTCGACGGCCTTCGACGACCATTTGATGGCCGTCTCGAAGTCGCCCGTCTCGGCGTAGGCGGCGCCCAACGTGCTCAGAATATGGGCCTTTTTGTAGTTTTCCTCGTCGCACGACTTCTTGGCCATCTCGAGCGAACGCTTACCGTCTCGAAGTTTCTCGTCGGGTGAGGTGGCCAGCACCCAGGCGAAATTATTCAGCAGCCCCGAGTCGTCCGGCGCTGATTTGAACGCCTCCTCGTAGTCCTTGATCGCCTCGACGTGTTTGCCGACGTTGAGATAGGCATCGGCGCGAGCGCGATAGATCTGCCAGCTCTTCTTTTCCGCGTAGTCCAGCGCACTGTTGTACTTCCCGATCGCCTTGGTGTATTCCTTGTTGATCGAATACAACTGGCCGATCTGGTAGAGCAGTTCCGCGTTCTTGGGCATGATCTTGAGCAGCTCTTCGAGTTCGGCGATGGCCTGGTCGTAGTCGCCGGCGCCGGCCGAGATCGCCGCATCGAGCGCTCGGGCGTCGATCACGTCGGGTAGATCGGGGTGTGTCTTGAGCACCGCCTCGACGTCGGCCTTCGCCCTCTTCAAGTCCCCGGCTTGCTGATGAACCCGCGCCCGCGCCAGCAGCACGGTCGCGCTGTCGGGATCGATCTTCAAGGCCGTTTCCAAATCCTCGAGGGCCCCCTTCATGTCTTTCTGCTGCGCTCGCACTCGGGCCCGCTGGATATACGGCTCGACCGAGTTGGGCTGCAAATTAATGGCCTTGTCGTAACTTTCAATCGCCTTCTCGGGCTGCTTGAGCTGAAACAAGACCATGCCGCGAACTTCATAGAGCCGCGGGTTCTGCTGCGGGTTCGCGGCATCGGCCTTGATGAGCGCGTCGAGGTCCTTGAGCGCATCGTCGTATTTCTTCTTGCCGATGAGCAGCACGGCCCGAACTTGGAGGGCTTCCTGATCTTCCGGCTTAAGCTGAAGCGCCTCGCTCAGGTCGGCAAGCTGCTTGTCGGAGTCGTCCGAGACGGATGCCCGCACCACGAGCGCCGCCGCGGCGAGCGCCGGCTCGTCGATCTTGTTGATCAGTTTCACGGCCTGTTCCGCGGCCGCGAGGGCCTTGGCTCGATCCCCGTCGGGCAGAGCTTGCAGTTTGGCGATCATCAACTGGGCGGTGCCGGATTTCTGATCGCGGGTGACGACTTTGTCGAGATCGACCAGGGCCGAATCGCGAAGTTGCTTCCAACGCTGGGTGACCCCCTCCTTCTGGGCGAAGATGGCCTGGGTCAGGATCGTGCCGCGCTGGAGCAACGTGCTCGTGTAAAGATCATTCGCGAACTGGGTGTTAGCGGGGCTCAGCCCCTTCTTCATCGCCGATTCGCAAAGCTTGAGCACGTCGGCCAAGTCGTCGAGGTTTTCGGACGAAAGCTTTTTCTCTGTCGCCTTGTCCAAATCCTCCTGGCCGTCATTTTCGCCGGCTCGCAATCGCGCGGCGCAGACGAACAGGGCGGCAAATAGCAGCGCGAAGGGCAGGTAGCGTTTCATCGAATGGCACTCCGTCGGAAAAGTTTCCCCAATGCGCATATTATTACAGTTCAGAGGTATGCCGCCAAGCGAGAATCGGAGGTCGGACCGTTGG
>DASZFO010000337.1 GCA_035939775.1 Pirellulales bacterium
GGGCGCAAGGCCGGCAGCTTCGGCCACATCGCCGCGTTCAGTTTTCAAGGGGCGAAGATCATGACCTGTGGCGAAGGGGGAATGCTCGTCACCAGCGACGAAGCCCTCTACGAGCGGGCCAGATACCTGAACGATCACGGCCGCGACCCGCACCGCCCGTTTGTCATTTCATCGATCGGTTACAAATACAAAATGTCGAATCTCCAGGCCGCACTCGGGGTGGCGCAGCTCGAACGGATCGAAGAGATGATCGCCAAACGGCGGCAGATTTTTCAGTGGTATCGGCAGCGGCTGGGCGGAGTGAGCGAGCTGGCGCTCAATGTCGAACGGTTCTGGGCGCGGAACATCTATTGGATGACATCGGTCGTGCTCGGCGACCAAATTGCGATCAGCCGCGACGACGTCATGGCGGGGCTGAAGGAGCGCGGCATCGACTCGCGGCCGTTCTTCCCGCCCGTCAGCAGCTTCCCGATGTTCGAAAGCCGTGAGCGGGAGAATCCAGTCGCTTACAGAGTTTCGCAACGCGGGATCAATCTGCCGAGCGGGCACAATCTGACCGAGGCCGACGTCGATCGAGTTTGCAAGAGTTTGCTGGAAGTGCTCGGGCAATCGCACCGGCGGCGCGAGGCCGCGTAACGACAAGACTAACATCACTGCCGGGGGCAAAAAGGGGGACAGTCCCCATTTTGCTTCGACCATCGGAGCGATGGTGTCCGGCGCAAAATGGGGACAGTCCCCGGGGGACCTGGCATGGATGCCGCTTACCAAGAGCGCGTGCTCTCGACCATCCGCAATCTCAAGCTGGCCGGCCCGCGGACCGGGAATTGGTTCGCCATCTTCGACCATGACGAATGCATGACGAGCCTCGATCCGGTCACGTGGCAGGATGTCGATGATCAAGAGTCGATTCGCCTGCTCGCCGAATGGCGCGAGGCGGCGCAGAACTCATTTCCCGCGATCTTCCCGGTCTCGCTCGAAGGCACGCGGCGCTGGCTGATCAAGCAATTGCTCGAATTGCCCGATCGAATGCTGTTTTGGGTGAAAAGCCCGCAGGGGCAAAAGATCGGCCACGCGGGCATTTATCGGATCGATTTCACAGAACGGAGCCTCGAGCTGGACAACGTCGTGCGCGGAGTGCCGCGAGTGATGCGCGGGGCGATGTATTCCAGCGTGCAAGCGATCTTGAGCTGGTCGTTCACGACGCTCGGCATGCAGGATGTCTTTCTCCGCGTGTTTTCCGACAACCTGCGCGCGATCCAACTCTACGAACATTGCCGCTTCCGCGAAACGATGCGGCTGCCGCTGCGCCGTGAGCAAGAGGGAGACGTCGTGCGGTGGCTCGAAGTCGATGGCGATTATCGGAAGCCCGTCGAGAGGTACTTTGTGACGATGCATCTCTCGAAGGCGGCCTGGCAAGGCGAAGCGGCCGATGAGCTGGCGGCGTGAAGGAAGGATGAAGGCGGAAGGATGAAAGATGAATCCCGCAAGCTGCTGAGCATCATCATGCCCGTGCGGAATGAGGAGGGGAATCTTTCGCGCGCGTATGACGAAGTGACGGCTGTGATCGGCGGGCTTCCGTACGACTACGAAGTGATTCTTATCGACAACGACAGCAGCGACCGGACGCCGCTCATCGCCGCCGATTTGTGCAGCCGCGACGACCGCTGGCGATATCTGAAATTCAGCCGCAATTTTACGGTCGAGGCCTCGCTGGCGGCCGGTTATCGCTTTGCCCGCGGCGATGCGGCCGTTGTGCTGTTCGGCGATTTGCAAGACCCGCCTGCACTGATCGGCGACTTCCTAAAAAAATGGGAAGAGGGTTACGAGATCGTCTACGGCGTGATTCGGCATCGCCACGGCGATCCGCTTTGGAAGGCCTGGTCGGCAAGAATGCTCTATCGCACGGTCAATTATCTCTCAGACATAGACATCCCGAACGATGCTACCGACTTTCGCTTGCTGTCGCGGCGAGCGATTGACGCGCTCAACCAACTCGGCGAGCGAAACCGTTATATCCGTGGGTTCTCGCATTGGATCGGTTTTCGTCAGTGCCCGATCGTTTACGACCGTCGGCCGCGCACGGCGGGCAAGAGCAAGGCGCCGTTTTTCTACCTGCTGAATTTGGCGGCGAACGCGATCACTTGCTTCTCGATCAAGCCACTGCAATTATTCTCGCTATTCGGGTTCGTCACGCTCGGCGTGACGATCGCCGTCGCGCTCGGCTACATCGCCACCTATTTTCTCGGCGGAACTGTGCCGGGGTTGACGACGATTTATGTGCTGCTGTTGGCGATTCTGGGCGTGATGCTCGTTGGCTTCGGCACGCTCGGCGAATACATCGGCCGGATTTACATCGAAACCAAGCAGCGGCCGCTGTTCATCGTCGAGCGGACAATCAATATGCCGGAGGCGAGCGTTGAGTCGCCGAGTGCATTGAGCCGCGATTTGAAAAGCAGTCGGATTGCGGCGTGATTTCGTCGCTAACTAGTTTCACACGTCGCGAACCACCGACTCGCTGGTGCGGGTGCCGCGGTCGCGGCAAAAAGGACAGGCTGAGAATTCAATAACTCCCTGTGTCGTATGTCACTCGCCCCTCATCCCTCGCCTCTCGCCCCTCGCTTCGACGCCACGCGCTTGCGGCGGACGATTCTCGATATGTCGTTCGCCGGATCGACGGTACACATTCCGTGTGCGTTTTCGATCGTCGAGATTCTAGCCGTGCTTTATCGCTCGTACCTGCGACTTGACGCCAAAGATCCGCGAGCGCCCGACCGCAATTATCTTGTGCTCAGCAAAGGGCATGGCGTGATGGCTCAATATGCGTGCCTTCATGAACTCGGCTGGGTGAGCGACGCCGAGCTGAAAACGTATTTCGGCGACGGCACGCGGCTCAAGGGCCTCGCCGACGCCCATGTGCCGGGCATCGAGGCCACCGCCGGCTCGCTTGGCCATGGGCTTTCCGTTGCCGTCGGTCTGGCGATGGCAGCCAAGCGGCGTGGGAGCCGCCAGCGCGTGTTCGCGATTGTCGGCGACGGCGAGGCGAATGAGGGCGCCATTTGGGAAGCGATCCTTTTTGCGGCACATGCCGAGCTGAACAACTTGGTCCTGATCATCGACGCCAACGGCATGCAAGCGATGGGCAGCACCGCCGAGGTGATGAATCTCGGCTCCATCGTCGAAAAGTTGACCAGTTTTGGTTTCACCGCCCGGGAAGTTGACGGCCACGATGAAGAGGCGCTGTCTTTGGCGCTCGACGAAC
>DASZFO010000338.1 GCA_035939775.1 Pirellulales bacterium
CCAGCATTCTCAAGACGGCGGGATCCGACACGAGACGGCAGGCCGCAAGGCGTCGACGCAGGACGAATGCGGATCCTGACAGCCGCAGCCCGAATAGGAGACAGCCGGCGAGCCAAAGCAGCGACAGGATTCGCACCATCAAGTTTGAAGGCCGCACGCCAAGGCTGGCGGGCATGGGTTCATTTGAAGCTCCGGTGGGAATTGAAGGCAAACCTGCGGCTGGAGTGAGTGCGTTCCCTTGAACCGCGCGAGATTCCGCTGCCGACCTTGCAGCGCGTAAGGATTGACTCGCCGTTTCACCTTCGCGGGCTGGCTGCCCACGGGAGTCCGAGGCGATCGGAGCAGAGGCCTCTCGATGATCGATTCGTTGAGCGGTCTCTTCGTGCTGCGAGGAGATGAGATTGAACATGCTCCAAGGACTGACCGGCGTCGCTATGAACAACAGCCGTGCTATGACCACGCTCCAAAGAAGATAGCGCCACCGCGCTGCCAACCGCTCCCCAAACAGCCGCAGCAGCAAGGCGATCAAGAGCGCCAATGCGGCAGCCTGCCAAGAAGCCCGCCAAACTGCCGGTCCGATCGTATCGAGCAGCGTGATCATTTTCGTTTCTCCTTAGTCGTCTTCTTTTGTGCAAGCAGTTGGCGGAGCGGTTCAATTTGATCGGAATCAAGGGATGCGTTGGTAACAAAGTGCGCCAACAGCGCTCCCACGTCCCCACCGAAGACCTTATCCAGAAAGGACCGGCCTTTCTGCCGCACACATTGTCGGCGGGGGACCGAGGCCCGATAGATATATCGCGAACCATCGACGTCATAATCCAGTGCCTCTTTTTCGACAAGCCTCGCCAAGAGCGTGCGGATTGTGCTGTGATTCCAATCGTGCGTCGCTCGGAGTTGCTTGATGACGTCTGCCGCAGTGCAGGCGCCGGATCGCCAGATCCGCTCCATCACGTCCCATTCAGAATCCGAAATCTGTACCGCACGCGGCATCGCTGAATCTCCGTTGACTACATGTGTGGCTATATGTGACCACAACTGTAGCGAGCTGTCAAGAGGAGGGCTGGCGCGGGCCAGAGATTGAGGGATTCTTCAGCGGCGCGAATAGAAGTGAGCTACGCCTTCGCGTTCTTCTGGTCGCAGCCGCAGTCAGGCGAAGGCGCCTGACCTACCCGCTACGGCTATTTCGCATCGCCGGCGAGCTTCAGGTCCGATTGCATTACGACGACCTGATAGGGGTTCCAGGTTGACATCGTGTAATAGATCCGGCATTGTCCGTTCGAGCCGGTCGTGAACCGAGCCATGAGATAGGGGCCGTACTCCCCGCCCCATACCTCGGTGCGGCCCGGATCGCTCAGCCCGTCGTGGCGCCCCTCGGCCCTTGTCGAGATGTGAATGAAGTGCCCGTAGCCGTCGTCGCGACCTGGGTCAAAAATCACCGTCCCCTCCGACCACGGTCCCCGCGGCAATTCGGCCGAACGCATCACGATCCCGCGCGGCTTCCCGGAGTTGTAGAGCATCACCAATCGCTTGGCCGGCTCGAGATAAGCAACCGAAAACTCGCCGATCTGGTTGTTCGGGAAGAGCGGGGTCGCGTTGGCCTCTCTCGGTGACCATTTCGGCTCGCGGCTCGGCTCAATGCCGCCGAAGAATTCCAGCTTCGTTCGCTGCGCTATCTCGTTAGGCCGCACGCGGGCGAGGCAGACAGTGCTTTTGCGATAGTCGCCGCTGCCAAAGATGAACAGCCAGCCGTCGGCCACCAGCATCGACACATTGATGAACTTGTCGCGCGACAATTCGTAGAGCATCTTCCAGGTTCGGCCGTCGTCGCGCGATACGGCGAGCACCGACCGCCCCATCGTCTTCGCCGCAGTGTGGTCGGTGGTGAATACGACATAAATCGCGCCTCCGACCGAGATGCCCCCGCTCGGTATTTCGAACGCTCCGAGCGAGATACCCGGCACGGTCGGCGGGAGCCACTTGCCGTCCGGTGCCTTGAAGAATTCGAGGACGATCTTCGCGGGATTTGCGCTGGTGGTCCAAGCGACAGCGTCGCGGGCGCCGGGCCGGCCGTTGGTGTCGCCGAATAGGAAATACAGCCTTCCTTTATGCTCGAACGAGCTGCCGAGATCGGTCGACTCGACGCCAAACCGTTTGCCCGTCTGGCTGAGCGTCGGCATGCCGGACGTGCGGTCTAAATCGCCGGTTAATTGGCAGATTCGTTTCGTCGAGTTCGGCACGTAAACCAATTCACTCTGCCCAGCCGCGCTCGCCGACGACATGCAGATTCCGACGGCGACAGCGACCGAGATGTGCGCAACCAACGCGAGACGCATGTCGCATTCCTCATGAAGTGCCGCCGGAATCAATCTGCGCCGCCGAGCACGTCGAAGCCGGAAATGTTGATATAGCGGTCTTTGGATTTTGGGTCCTTCTTTTCCAAAACTTTGAGTCGGATGGTGTGCTTGCCGGGCTTGAGACCGGTGTGCGACCAGTCGAAGGGAAGGTCGCGGCCGGGGCCATATTGATCGACGATTGCGACCGATTTGTCATCGATCGTCACCTCGGCTTGGCCGGCGTCGTCGAAGCGGCTACCCAGCCAACGGATTCCGGGGCCCTCGAAGGCGCATTCCACGGTAGCGCCAACGACATTGGTGAAATGAAAACCGCCGGCGTCGTTCCAAGCCGCGTGGTAAACGAGCGAGCCGTGCAATCGCCGGCGGCCCGCGGTTGGATCCAGGTAGAGATAATATGGCTGGCCTTCTTTATAGGCGTAAAACGGCCGCAGCACGACGGTCGGATCAGCGGCCAGACGCCACGTCAGCGGTTCGCCGCGGACCGGCGTCAGGCTGCGATCCAAATGGTCGAGGTCTAGCTTGCGCACGAAACTCGCGTTGGGAGCGCTTGCCGCCAGCACGACCGGACCATAGACGACGGCTGCGGGATAGGCTGACTCAGCGCTGGCCGCGGGCAAGGGGACAGTCCCCTTTTTTTTCGAAGATTCCAAAAAAGGGGACAGTCCCCAGCTCGTCAGTGCGCTTGCGTCGAGTCGCATCGGCAGGGTCACGCTCAGCTTGTCGCCCGCGGTCCAAGTGCGACGAATCGTGGCCCAACCGTTCTTGTCGCGAAGGAGCGTAGCATCCTGGCCGTTCACGCGGGCCGCCATCGCGCCGCCCAACCAATCGGGAACGCGGAGCTTGATTCCCAACGGAACCGGGTGTTCGGCGGTGACCACGAACTCTGTTTCGGGTCCATCGGGAAACCGGGTCTCCTGCCGCACGCTCACGACTTCCTCGCCGCGATTCCACTTCACCGTGGCCGGCGTGAACAGGTTGACGTAGAGATTATCCGAATCGTGAAAATAAACCAAGTCGGCATAATCGGCCACGGCCTGCGGGCGAGTGCCCGTGCAGCAGGACCAGCCGAAATCGCAGCGACGCTTCTCGCCGCCATGGAAATCATAGTCGGAGTAGTATTGCACGCGGCCATCGGGCGTCATCGGCACAATGGCGCCGATCCCGTTGAGCGTGAGCCGTTCGACCCAATCGCCATACTTCGATTCGCCGGTGCAGCAGATTAGATATTTCGCCATCTTGAAGGCAGCCCAACTTCCGCACTGGGTCTCGAAGGTGTTTTCGGTGGCCGCCAGTCTGGCCAAGATGGCCTCGCGCGGGAGCAACTGCTCGTCGGGTCCGTAACCTCCGGTGGCAAACGTCTGGTTCGCTTGCAGATAATCGTAGGCGTTCTTGAGGATGTCGAGGTAACGAGCGTCGCCCTTGACGAGATAAGCCGCCCCCGCGCCGCCGAGCGTGTTCACATGGCTGTAGGCGTGATACGAGCCGCTGCGTTGGCCGTTGGGTCGCGGGGCGAAGATGTTGGCGTTGCGGGCGTAGATGTTCCAATACTCGGAGTATTCCCAAACCTCGGCGAAATCGCGGTACTTCTCATTGCCCGTCGCAAGATAGGCCCGATATAAGTTCTCGCTCAGCGTGTACCACTCGGTGCTGTTGTCGCCGATTTTCCGCGAGCGTTCAAGGTGCTTGATCGCCCAGTCGGTAATCCGGCTGAGTGCCGGAAGCGCTTCGGGGCTGCGGCAATAGAGATGGGCATCGACCAATCCGCCCACGAGTTTGTCATAGATATAGTGCGGCGCGTTGGGCGTTTTAGAATAGTAGAAGTATCCATCCGGCGCGATGCACTTCGCCCACTCGGCCACAAGCGAGTTTACCTTCTCGCGGCAGGCAGGATCGCCGGTGGCGGCGTGCAAACGCGCCAGCCCGGAAACGATCTGTCCGAAGACGTGGAACGTGTCGGACGAGTACCAGCCGCCCAGACCGCGGCCTCGAGCGGCGATCCCGGCCCGCTGGCGGAACCCTTTGAGGAGATCGTCGTTGGGGATCCGCAGGTAGTCTTCGCGGACCTGGTCGAGCTGCCCACGCAACCGGCCGCCATCGAGCGTGACGCCGTGATAGTTGAAATTCTCGAGGAGCTTCTTGCCTCTGGCCTCGGGCGGCTGCGCGATGGCAATCCCTGGCGCGGGAGGCGCCGCTATTGTCAGCCCAGCCAGCCACTCGACGATCAACAACACTCCGGCGATTCGCAGCATGGATCGATCCGCCTATTGCGCGGCCTCTTCCGACGGCGGTTCGAGGCGGACCATGAGCCATTGCTGGGTCGTGCCATTGGCGAAGTGTACGAGTGCGCGGGTCTCGTTGAGCGTCAGATTATAAACGCCTGTCTCCATGATCGGCGTGTCTTTGCCGACGAGGGTCCAGGCCGCCCGTTGGGTTTGGCCGTCAACGGCGCCTTCAATCTCTTGCACCTGGCCGGTCGCCTTGTTTTGATACGCCCCGGCGAGGATTCCCTCTTTGCTCACGGCAAGTTGCAGGAACATGTTGGGCACCGCGTCTGGATCGTTGTCGCTGGTGAGCGCGAAGACCCCCAGCGGCATCCATTCGGGATCGCCGACTGGCTGCGGCGGGTTCGTGGCCAGTTGAGCGACCTGCTCGTCGTATTGAGCGGCGGGATAGGCCGTGTTGTCGATGTAGACCGTGTCTCCCTGATACACGACGTTTCCGCCGCTGCCGTAGTCGTAATAGATCGGCTGGCCCCAATTCCAGGGCATCGCAGAGGCGAGCGTGTTGAACCCGACCCAACTCCAGAAGACCGGGTTCTGGTGAAAGTGGTAATGCCAGTGCGGATGATTGGCCCAGAAGTTGTCGAAGACGTGGTTATGGTCGTAATGGTCGTTGATGTGGTCGCGGATATTGTCGCCGACTTTTCCAAGCTGCTCCTGGCGATTGCTCTGCCGCTGGCCGCGGTTATCGGAGATGTTGTTACGCAGGTCATCCCTCTTCGCCCCGATGTTGTCGGGGAGTCTGTTATCGGGGCGATTGCCTGGCAGCCGATCCCCCGTCACCCGATCGCCCGGCAGGCGATTGCCCGGCTGAAGGTTGCCCTGGGCGGGGCGATTGTTCAAGAAATCGCCGATGGCCGGATTCGAGCCGGGCACGCGGTTACCCGGCCCGGCAGGGAGCGTGCTCGGTCGATTACCGCTGTTCAAGAAGTTGTTAAGCTGCCCCTGCGACGGTCCGCCGCCGGCCGGAACTCGCGAGCCGATGGCGCCTGTCGCCGGACGATTCGCGAGATTGTTGCCGATCTGGCCAGCGTTGCCGCCGATCGCGCCTTGACCCGGCGCGGGCAGATTGATTGAGGGACGATTGATGGGTTGCGACGGACGAGCGACATTTCCGCCGCCCGGATTGGTCGATCGCGCGGGCAAATTCGCCGGGCGCGCAGCAGGCTGCTGGGCCGGCCGCGCCGTCTGAGTCGGCCGGCTCATCGAAGGAGCGCTGCCCGTACTGGGCCGCGCCGCCGCACCAGCACTTGGCCGGTTGGCGCCGCCTCCAGCGGCGGGGCGGGCTCCGCCACCAGCGCCTCCTCCACCACCACCGCGAACGCCGATCGCCAGTACGACTTGGCAAGTCCAAAGTAGAATGGCAGCCAACGCTAGGTAAGTGAGTTTCTTCATGGCAGCACTTATTTTGGATTTTAGATTTTGGATTTTGGATTGCGCCGGCGGAGCGTCTTTTGGGAAGCGACGATCATCGCCAGTATTTCGTTCGATTCCCTCGCAAATCATTTGCGCACGATCGTGATCGGCTCGATATTCGGCATGATTTCTCCGTCCACCTCGCGGCCCGTCGATTGCCAGGTGATGGTCTTGTCGTTCACGCGAGTATAGATATTGACGGCCGAGGCCCGGCGACCGTCGGGGAGCGTGCTGGCGGCATTGACCGACCAGCGGTCTTTCGAGTGGGTCCAGGTGCTCTCGGCGAACCCGCCGTCCGAGTCGAACATCCAGGAGCGAACCTGGTTGTTGGCCGCGTCCCAGCCGATGACTTGCGTTCCTTCCATTTCCGGCCGGTCCTTGGCTGAGACCGAGAAGGTCATCAGCAGGAAGTTATGGTTCTTGGTCCATTCGAATTTGCTCTCGACGCGCACGTCGCCAACTTCATCCCCTTGATCGACCCAACTGCCGACAAGCCAATCGAGGTCCTTCAGTTTGTCATAATGCGTCGGTGAGCTGGGCACATCGGTCTCCCGCACCGAATCGAGCAGCCATTTGCCGTCCTTCTTCACGTAGATCGCCGTGTAGGTGCTATCCTCGGGCAGGCCACCGTCGTGGGTGACGTGGGCCGTGCTCTCTTCAATCGCCACGTCGGGGGTGATCGAACGGATCGAGCCGGTCGTGACATCGAGGTGACAGTCCTTCATCTCGGCGAACATTTTCGCGAATTCCTTTTCGATGCCGTCGCGTCCCTTCGCCCGTTCGCCGGAGATTGGGTTGACATACTCGGCCGAATCGGTCCAGAGCGCCGCGAGGGCCTTGGCGTCGCGATGGTTGAAGGCGTCGAGATACGCGGCATTCGTTTTGCGAACTCCGACGTCCGCGCTCGAATCATCGGCGCGGACGATGCCGAACGAAGCGATGAAGAACCCGCAAGAAAGTACGAGCAAAAGGCATCGGAGTCGGTTCATGGGAATTCAGCTCCTCGATGGAGTGGCGTTGCATCTGTGGCGCAGCTCCGGCGCCGACCACATATCAAATCTAGCACGTTCATCGTAATTCTCTTTGGTGGCGATTGCCACAGAATTGGCTATCGGGCAATGGAACGCAATGAAGGCGCGCCAACGGCAATTTTATGAATTATCAGATTACTTTTTTCTTGGTTGGCCAAAAGCGAATTATTAGTCCTATCGCAAGACACACCATTGCGATTACAAATCTGTCCTCATACCATGACCAACCCGTCGAAGTGAGGAAAAGGCCGATGAATATCGAATTGGAGATGATCTTGCGCCAACGATTCCAAGAAATGGGGTCCGCTGGTAGATCACTCGACTGCGACTGCGGCGACTGGTACGGATTCTCGTCCATGCCCACGATTCTACTCGACCGCACATGAAAAAACCGCAATCAGGCTTACCAGGCCATGCCGCAATAGGGGGCGTTCCCGCATGATAGTCCTGCTGAAAACGTCGCTGACAGGCTAACATGAGTCTTCGTAACGGCGCCGCCGACGCGCTGTGTCGAATCGCCCGCGATTTGTCCGCAGATTGGAGCAGCAGAAATGCACGATGATGTCCCGCAGTTGCTTGGCCTCTTGGTAATCATGCTGGCGGCCGCCAAGCTGTGCGGCTTTTTGGCGCAGAAGATCGGCCAGCCCGCCGTGCTCGGCGAGTTGGTGGCCGGTGTGATCCTCGGAGCGTCGGTGCTGGGGCTGGTCGATCTGTCGAGCGGCGCCTCGCACGATCCGGCACACGCCGGCGCGCATAATTCGACAAGCGAGATTCTGCACGTATTCTCCGAAATCGGAGTCGTGATCCTGCTCTTCGAGATCGGGTTGGAAACCGATCTGCGGAAGCTAATGAAAGTCGGCGCGGAGTCGGCAGTCGTGGCGATCGTCGGCATTGCTCTGCCATTCGCGCTCGGTTATGCCGTCTGCCATTTCCTCGGGTTGAGCAATCTTGTCTGCATCGTCTCGGGCGCGACGCTCACGGCCACGAGCGTCGGCATCACGGCCCGCGTGCTTTCCGACTTGAACCGATTGCAGGAGCCGGAGAGCCAGATCGTGCTCGGGGCGGCGGTGATCGACGACGTGGTGGGGCTGGTGATCCTGGCCGTTGTCGCCGGATTGGCGGAGGGGCATGAAGTGACACCTCTCGGCGTCGCGCGAATTGCCGGAGTCGCATTCGGCTTTCTCATCGGCACGCTGATCTTGGGCATGCTCATCGTGCCGCGATTGGTGAATTGGCTGGCCGCGACGAAGCTGCTCGGCTCGCCGACTCTGCTGGCCGTGATGTTCGCCTTTGGCCTGGCCTGGCTGGCCTCCGTCGCGGGATCGGCCATGATCATCGGAGCGTTCGCGGCCGGATTGCTCCTCCGCGAGACGGCGCAGGCCCACGAGATGGAACGCGGCGTGGCGCACTTGGGGCATTTCTTCGTGCCGCTGTTTTTCGTCGCAGTCGGCGCGGCCGTTGATATTCGCGTGTTCAATCCGCTTGATCCAGTCAATCATCGGACGCTGCTGATCGGCGGCTTGCTGACGCTCGCGGCCATCGTCGGCAAATTCGCGGCCGGCTACGCCCCGTTCTGGTTCAAAGGGAACAAGCGCGTTATCGGCGTCGGCATGATCCCGCGCGGCGAAGTCGGGCTCATTTTCGCCCAAATGGGGCTGGCATCGAAAGTGTTCGACGCGGCCATGTTCAGCGCCATCGCACTGATGGTGATGGTCACCACCTTCATCGCCCCGCCGCTCCTCAAACTCTTCTTCCCGCCGGTTTCACGCAAGAGTCCCGCGCCGGCCGCCGAAGGGATCGAAGATTTGGTCAATGAAGGTTGATGCAGATGGGCGTGGACTGGAAATGCGACGGGGAGAATAAAAAGAAGCCCGGCCGAGGCCATGCGGCGGATCAGCCGGGCAGGAAGTTCTGACGGATATCATCATAGTGTATACAGGATTTACAGGATTGTCTTGAGGGCCCGGCTTTCGAGCATTGCACGGGTCGATTTATAATGAAGCCGGGCAAGCTCGAGGCACATCATGAATCCGAAAACCGCAGCCACTGTCGATGACCTGTACCTAGTGCCGGGCAAAGCCGAGCTAGTCGGAGGAGAAATCGTGATGATGTCGCCGACCGGCGGAATTCCCGCAGAAGTTGCTTTGAGGATCGGCGCGAGCCTGCTGCGATACACGGAGCGAACAAAGACCGGACATGCCGTTGGCGACAATGCAGGATTCGTCGTCGATTTGCCGGATCGTAAGTCGTTTAGTCCCGACGCCGCTTATTTTGTCGGCCACTCCAGTATGAAATTCATCGACGGCGCTCCCGCATTTGCCGTGGAAGTCCGCAGCGAAGGCGACTACGGTCCGGCCGCCGAAGAGGAGATGGCCGGCAAGCGGGCCGACTATTTCACCGCCGGCACGCAAGTCGTCTGGGACGTGGATTTGCAAAGCCCCGACGCGGTCCGCGTCTATCGCTCCGGCGATCCCGATCACCCGACGATCTACCGCCGAGGCCAACTTGCCGAAGCCGAACCCGCTGTGCCGGAATGGACGATGCCGGTGGACGACCTGTTTCCGGCGTGAACTAAAAAAGTAAAAAAGGGTCAGAACAACTTATTAAATAGTTCTGACCCTTTAATTCTTTCGCCGATACGTTCAAGCGTTGTCCGTACGTGCTGGATCGAATCGCAAATTCAAATTCGGTAAGTTGTCGCAATCGCGGCGACAAGTGGGACGCCTTGAATGGATAATCAGATCGAGATCATCGAGGCCGACTTGGCGCGAGCGGATCATCAGCGGGACATCGTCGCGCTGACGGCCGCGTACGCTCTCGACCCGATGGGCAACGCCGGACCGCTGCCGGACGACGTGCTTGCCCGGCTGATCCCCGGGCTGAAGAGCCATCCGACGACATTGATCTTCCTGGCATACGTCGACGGCCAAGCGGTGGGAATCGCGACCTGCTTCCGCGGCTTTTCGACATTTTTCGCCAAGCCGCTCATCAACATCCATGATCTTGCCGTGTTGCCGGCGCACCGCGGCCGCGGAATCGGCCGCCAGTTGCTCAAGCGAATCGAGATGTCGGCAAGGGAAAGCGGGTGCTGCAAAGTGACGCTTGAGGTCCAAGAGAACAACACTCGGGCGCGACGGTTGTACGAAGATTCCGGTTACGCTCAAGCCGTCTACGGCGAACCCGCGGGCGGCGCGCTCTTCTACACGAAGGCGCCTTGAATCTGATGGCCGGCCCGCCCAGCTTGCCATCGGCCCCTCCGCGGATTTATACTCGCGGAATCATTGGCCGGCGTGGAACGGAAAACACCGGCGATGCCCCTGGCGTCTACCGCGGCGTCGCAACCTGAATCGCTCGACGCGATTCCACGTTGCTCGTGGAGTCAAAGGCCTAACCGAATGGCGCGGCGAATTGCTTTCACGATCTTGATCGTCGCCGTCGGCGGCTGCCAGCAGGAAGCCGCTGCGCCGGCCAAACGCGAACCGCTGCCGGTGATCGTGAGCCAGCCCATCGAGGAGACGATCGTCGATTCCGACGAGTTTCCCGGCGAGATTCGGGCCGTCGATCGCCAGGAAGTCCGGGCGCAGGTGAGCGGCACGCTCAAGTCGGTCGATTTCAAGGACGGGCAGGATGTCGAGGCTGGCAAGGAGCTGTTTCATATCGACGACGTGCCGTTCCTGGCCGCGCTGGCTCAAGCCAAATCCGCCGTGACCGACTGGCAAGTGCGGTTGGATGAAGCCAAGGCGAATCTCGATCGGGCCACGATGCTGTTGCAGAAGAAGGCGATCAGCCGCGAGGAATACGACAGCACGAAGGCGAAGTACGATAGCGCGGTCGCCAACCTGGCTTCGGCCCAGGAAGGGGTGAAAGCCGCCGAGCAAGACGTGAAATACACCGTGGTCCGGGCCCCGATCGCCGGGCGGGCCGATCGGGCCTACGTCACCGCGGGCAACGCCGTCACGGGAAGCCCGGGCGGCGGAACGCTCTTGACCACGATAGTCGCCACCGACGACGTTTACATCTACTTCAACATCGACGATCCCACCTTGCAGCGAGTGACCAAGCTGGTGCAGTCCGGGCATCTCAAGCAGAAGAGCATCTCCGAGATTCCGGTCGAGGCGGCCCTTTCGAGCGATTCAGGCTTTCCGTTTCACGACGGTAAGATCGACTACGTCGCCAACGAACTCGATCCCGGCACCGGCACGCTCTCCGCCCGAGCGATCTTCAAGAACCCGAAGGATTCCAAGACCGCGAGCCGGCTGTTGCAGCCGGGGCAATTCGCTTGGGTGCGGCTGGTTTACGGCGATCCGCGGCCGGGGCTCAAAATCCTCGACCGCGCGATCGGCACCGATCAGGGAGGCCGATTCGTCTATGTCGTCAATAAGAATGGCGAGGTCGAATATCGGCCGGTGAAGCTCGGCGCGGTCGAGGCTGGGCTGCGAGTGATCGAAAGCGGCCTGAAAGCCGGCGACGACGTGATCGTCAACGGAATGCAGCGCGTTCGCCCGGCGCAGAAGGTCCAAACCAAGTCGGTCGAAATGCGGTCGATGCTGCCGCCGCCGGAGGAAGCCGCGGCGAAAGCGCCGTGAGCATCTCATGAGCTTCTTCATCGACCGACCGATCTTCGCCTGCGTGCTGTCGCTGGTGTTTCTGCTGGCCGGCGGTTTGGCGTTTTTTGGGCTTCCGATCGCGCAGTATCCGGAAGTCGCTCCGCCGACGATCTCGGTGACGGCGATTTATCCCGGCGCCAGCGCGAAGCTCGTCTCCGACTCGGTCGCCTCGACGATCGAGCAGCAGCTCTTCGGCGTCGAGCACAAGCTCTACATGTCGGCTCAGTGTACGAACGACGGCCGGATGGAATTGACCGTGACGTTCGAGGTCGGGACCGATCTCGATTTGGCCCAGGTCTCGGTGCAGAATCGAGTGTCGCTCGCTCTGCCGAAGCTACCGCAAGCGGTCCGCGATCAGGGGGTGAACGTCAAGAAGAAATCGCCGAGCATCATTCTCTGCGTGAATCTGGTTTCGCCCGACAAAAGCCGCGACGTCGATTATCTGAGCAACTATGCCTCGCGACAGATCAAGGACGTTTTGGCCGACGTGAAAGGGGTCGGCGATGTGACGTTTCTCGGCGAGCGCGAATACAGCATGCGGATTTGGCTCGATCCCAAGGCGCTGGCCTCGCGGAAGCTCAGCCCGGGCGATCTGATCGCGGCGATCAAGACGCACAATTCGGTCGTGCCCGCCGGGCAACTCGGCGCGCAGCCGGCGCCGTCCGGGACGGCGTTTCAATACCCATTGCAGACCCAGGGACAGTTGAGTGACGAGCAGCAATTCAAGGAAATCGTCGTCAAGAGCGAGCCGGGGGCAAAGCTGACCACGCTCGGTCAGGTCTCGAGAGTCGAACTCGGAGCCAAGAATTACGACGTCGAAACGACGCTCGATGGCCAGCCGAGCATCACGTTGGCCGTTTTCCAATTGCCTGGATCGAACGCTCTGGACACGGCCCACGGCGTCCGAGCCGCGATGGAAGCTCTATCCAAGCGCTTTCCGCCCGGCGTGAGCTATCAAATCGTCTACGACACCACGCCTTTCATCGACGAATCGATCCATGAGGTCGAGAAGGCCCTGCGTGACGCGGTAATTCTGGTCGCGATCGTCGTGCTTGTGTTCTTGCAAAGCTGGCGGGCGTCGATCATTCCACTGTTGGCCGTGCCGGTGGCCATCATTGGCACTTTCGCGGCCCTGGCGGCGCTGGGTTTCAGCTTGAACAATCTCTCGCTGTTCGGCCTGGTGCTGGCGATCGGCATCGTGGTGGACGATGCGATCGTCGTGGTCGAAAACGTCGAGCATCACATGGCGCATGGCCTCGCGCCGAAGGAAGCGACTCGCAAGGCGATGCAGGAGGTCGCCGGACCGATTATCGCCACGACGCTCGTCTTGTGTGCCGTGTTCATTCCGACCGCGTTTGTGCCGGGGCTTACCGGGCAGTTCTATCGGCAATTCGCGATCACGATCGCGATTTCGACGTTGATTTCGTCGATCAATTCGCTGACGTTGACTCCCGCGCTCTGCCCGATCCTATTGCGGCCTCGCGGCGAAGCCCGCGATCCGCTGACCAAGCTGCTGAACTTGACGCTCGGTTGGTTCTTTGCGGGATTCAACCGCGTGTTCGACGTGACGACCGGCGGGTATATGCGCGCTGTGAAGCTGCTCGTGCGCGGCTCCATCGTGTCGCTCTTGGTTTACGGCGGGCTGCTCTTAGGCACATATCTGGGGTTCTCGCGGGCCAGCTTTGGCTTCGTCCCGGCACAGGACAAGGGCTATCTGCTCTTGAATGTGCAGCTTCCCGACGGGGCTTCGCTGGAGCGCACTCGCCGCCTATTGCAGCGGATCGACCAGGTGGCTTCGAAGACCGAGGGGGTGGACCACACGATCGCGATTGCCGGGCAGTCGATGGTGGCCAACGCGGTCGGGTCGAACATGGCCTCGATGTTCGTGATCTTGAAGCCGTTCGAGTATCGCGTTCATCACGGCGGGCTGCACGCCGACCAGGTGCTGGCGGCGCTGCGCCGCGAGTGCGATCAGGAATTCGAGCGCGACCCAACTCTCGAACAAGCGCCCATCGCCATCTTCGGCGCCCCGCCCGTCGATGGATTGGGAAATGCCGGCGGATTCAAGCTGATGATCGAAGACCGCGGCAATCAGGAACTCGAATTCCTTGAGGGAATGACGCAAAACGTGATCGAAGCGGCGGCCAAGCGGGGCGGAGTCGTCGGATTGATGACTACGTTTCGGGCCAGCGCGCCGCAATATTATGTCGACGTGAACCGCGTCCGCGCGAGCGCGGCCGGCGTGCCGCTCGACGAGATTTACAACACGCTGGGCGTCTTTCTCGGCTCGCGGTATGTGAACGATTTCTTTTTGGAGGGGCGAAATCTCCAGGTAAATCTTCAAGCCGATGCTCCGTTCCGCGCCGACGAGAGCGCCGTCCGCTCGCTGCAAGTGCGGAGCACGTCGGGCAAGATGGTCCCGCTTTCGGCTCTGTTGCTCAATCGCCAACGAAGCGCGAGCGGGCTGCAAGAGACGTTTGGCCCGCCCGTCGTCACGCGGTACAACGGCCATCCGGCAGCCCCGATCAACGGCGCCCCCGCGCCGGGGGTGAGTTCCGGCACAGCCTTGCGTTTGATGGAGACGACCGCCCAAGACGAATTGCCGCCGTCGATGGCCGCCGAATGGACCGAGTTGAGCTATTTGCAGGCGACCCAGGGCAACACGGCCGTGATTGTATTCATCTTGGCGGTGGTGCTTGTGTTCCTGGTGCTGGCCGCGCAATACGAAAGCTGGTCGCTCCCGCTGGCGGTGATCCTGATCGTGCCGATGTGCTTGCTCAGCGCACTGATCGGCATCGAGGCCCGCGCACTGGATATCAATATCTTCACGCAGATCGGCTTGATCGTGCTCGTTGGTCTGGCCAGCAAGAATGCGATTTTAATCGTCGAATTCGCCCGGGCTCAGCAAAAGGCCGGCCGCTCGGGCTTCGACGCCACCATGGAAGCTTGCCGGCTGCGGCTGCGACCGATTCTGATGACGTCGTTCGCCTTTATTCTCGGAGTCGTGCCGCTGGTGATCTCCCGCGGCGCCGGCGCGGAAATGCGGCAAACGCTGGGCACCGCCGTTTTCGCGGGAATGCTAGGGGTGACGATCTTTGGCATCTTTCTGACGCCGGTGTTCTACTTTGTCGTCCAATGGCTGACTGGCGGACGCGGCGAGAAGCCGTCGTCGTCGTAGCAGGCATGTTCCGCGTGCCGCAGCCGGCACGCGGAGGGTGCCCGCTACATTGCCTAATGATGCCTGCGGGCAATTTGCTTCTTGCTCGGGCCCCAGACGCGGCGAGTCGGCTTGTAGCCGTGTTCCAGCGCGAACCATTCCGCATACCGCTCGCGGTCGACCGACCGCGAATTGCGGTCGTCGAGCAGATGGCCCAACTCGTGGATCAGAATGTTGTTAAGGTAGAAATCTTTGACTGCCCGTTCGGTCCAGACCAGCTTCCACGAGCCATCCGGCTCGTGAACCCAGCGGCCGCC
>DASZFO010000339.1 GCA_035939775.1 Pirellulales bacterium
GAAGGATTTTGGCGGCAAGCGGCCACATTGGGGATTCACCGAATCGCCGCTTGTGGATGGCGATTGGCTCGTTTGCACCCCCGGCGGCAAGGACGCGATGATGGTCGCGCTGAATAAGCTCACCGGCGAGCCAGTTTGGAAATGCGCGGTCCCCGATTTCGGCAAAGGAGGCGGCGGCGGCGCGGCATATTCCTCGATCGTCGTCAGCGACGCCGCGGGCGTGAAGCAATACGTGCAACTCATTGGACACGGCTTGATCGGAGTGGCCGCCGCCGATGGCAAGTTTCTCTGGGGCTACAACAAGATCGCCAACGGCACGGCGAACATCCCGACACCCATCGTTCGCGGCGATTATGTATTCGACTCCACCGGATACGGCACCGGCGCGGTGCTCTTGAAGCTCTCCAAGGATGGCGACGTAGTCAAAGCCGATGAGGTCTACTTTCTCAAGCACGAAGACTTGCAAAACCATCACGGCGGAATGGTGCTCGTCGGCGATTATCTTTATGGCGGGCACGGCCATGGCGCCGGAGCGCCGATCTGCCTGGAATTCTTGACCGGCAAGATCAAGTGGAAGGAAAATCACGGACCGGGCAGCGGCTCGGCTGCGGTACTCTATGCCGACGGCAAGCTCTATTTCCGCTATCAGGACGGCACGATGGCGCTGATCGAAGCCACGCCCGAGCATTACAATTTGATCAGCAGATTTCAGATTCCCGACGTTAAAAGCCCAAGCTGGCCCCACCCCGTCATCGCCGGCGGCAAGCTCTATCTGCGCGAGCAGGATAGTTTGCTTTGCTATAGGCTGAAATGAGCGGACGGCTGTCGCGGCTAATGTGGAGGAAACCGTATGGTAAGAACCGTTCACGGCGTCGTGCATGGCAAGACTATTGAAGTCGACGAAGACCTCGGCGTGGCCGAAGGCCAAGCGGTCGAGGTTCAAGTGAAGGTCGTCCACGCCAGCAAGCCCTGGGGCGAGGGCATCCTGCGAACGGCCGGTGCCTTGGCGGATGATCCCGAATGGGATGCGATCATGGAAGAGATTCACCAGGCCCGCAAGAGAGATCGTCGGCCCCGGATTGAGTCGCTCGAATAAGCATGACGCACTTGCTCGACACGAACATCTGCTCCGAGCACATGCGGCGGCCCGGCGGATTGGCGCACCGATTCTTTCAGCACGCCGGCCAAATTGCGATTTCAACCATTGTTCTAGCGGAATTGTACGCCGGCGCGTACAAGCGCGCCGATCCGACCCGAGTGCTTGCACTTATCCGAGACCTCCGTCAAGAAGTGAATGTTCTGGACTTCGATTTGACATGCGCCGAACAGTTCGGCAAATCGCAGGGTGCGCTCCTGCAGCAAGGAATCGGGGTTCCCGTGGCGGACTTGATGATCGCGTCAGTTGCGTTAGTGCACAACCTGACGCTCGTGACTCACAACACCGCAGACTTCCAGAACATCCCGGGATTGCGGCTGGAAGATTGGCTGACTCCATGACGATCGTGCACCCGAAAAAGCGCATGGCTTTGGAAGCGGCGGGATGGCGCTTCGGAGACGCCGCGGATTTTCTCGGCATGAGCGACGAGGAGCGGCAATTGCCGGACACGCGCTTTGAAATCGCGTCGGCCGTCCGGCAGCAGCGCGAGCGCGTCAATTTGTCCCAGAAGGAGCTGGCAAAACGAATCAAGACCAGTCAGCCGCGTATTGCCAGAATCGAACGTGCCGCGTCCGACGTTTCGCTCGATCAACTTCTTCGCGCCTTTTCCGCGGCCGGCGGCCGAATCTCGGTGAAGCAAGTCCCGCGATCACGGTCAACTCGCTCCGGGGCAAATGCGACGCGCGGCGAACGGATATCGACTGCGACTGTGATCGAACTCCAACTCGCATGAGTTTGACTTCGCGAAAGCCAATCTGTGGCTGAGTTCGCGCAGATCGGCAGCGCCGGACACACTTGTCTATTTGTTGTCGCCCTGGAAATCTATTTGATCCAATACACCGTCACCGATGAAGATCGGGCGATCGCTCAGCACTGCCAAAGCAAGCGCATCACTCGGCCGAATGTCGAGGAGCAGGAGACGCCCCTGATGTCGAATGCGTGCGCTGGCAAAGTAAATGCGATCCTCAAGACGATCGACAACAACATCTTGCACTTCACCGCCCAGCAACCGAATACTTGCGGCAAAGGCGTCATGGGTCAGCGGGCGCGGCGACTCATACTCCTTCAACATCCTGTCGAGCGATGTGGCCTCAAAGATGCCAATCAGAAGCGGAAAACGTCGATCTCCGTCTACCTCTTGAAGATAAACCACTTGGTGGTCATTGATTTCTGAAATGACGACGAGGTCGATTTCAAACTGACGTGCGCGATCAAGTGTGGCGCGTTGCCCTGAAAAATTGGAAATAGGCTCGCGATAGGAGGTGAGGGCCACGCGAGCATGCGCTTCGCACAGATGGTGCTCTCTTGTTGATCGGCGGTTCTCGATCCGGGACAATTGAAATGTAGCGAGTTGCTCTCATCCCGAGAAAGTGCATTGCATACGCGGTCACCCCGATCAATGTCAAATCGCATTGGCTCTGATCCCTCTCCATTCCTGGCCGGAAGCCCCTGACCTACCGGCTCTACAGAATAAACTTGCTCAAATCCTCATCCTGTGTCAGCGCGTCGAGTTTGTCTTTGACGTAGACGGAGTTGATGTTGATTTCGCCTTGCTTCATGTCGGCCGCCTCGAAGCTGAGTTCTTCGAGCAGCCGCTCCATGATTGTGTAGAGCCGCCGGGCGCCGATGTTTTGGGTCGTCTGGTTGACCTTGAAGGCGTAGTTGGCCAGGGCGTCGATCGCGTCGGGAGTGAAGCTGAGTACGACGCCTTCGGTCTCCATTAGGGCCGTATATTGCTTGGTCAGGGCGTTGTGCGGTTCGGTGAGGATGCGGATGAAATCGTCTTTGGTCAGATCGGTCAGCTCGACGCGGATCGGGAACCGCCCTTGCAGCTCGGGCATCAGCTCGCTTGGCTTCGCCCGATGGAATGCCCCGGCGGCGATGAAGAGCACATGATCGGTCTTCACATAGCCGTACTTGGTTTGGATCGTCGTCCCTTCGACGATCGGCAGCAGATCACGCTGCACGCCCTGCCGCGAGACATCGACCCCTTTCGTCTCGCCGGCGACGATCTTGTCGATCTCGTCGAGAAAGATGATCCCGACGTTCTCGGCCAATTCGATCGCCGCGCCGTTCACCTTTTCCTGATTGATGAGCGCATCGCATTCCTGCTCGAAGAGCACGCGGCGGGCATCGGCGACGCTCATCTCGCGCCGCGAAGTGTTTTTCGGGAGAATCTTTTCGAACACTCCCTGCAAATCGAAATCGACCTGCTCCATTCCCATCCCAGTGAACATCATGGGAACTGCCTTCTGCTCGATCGTCAGCTCGACCTTGCGCTCGTCGAGTTCGCCGGCGGCTAGCATCACGCGCATCTTCTCGCGGGTTCGCTCGTGCCGATCGGGAGCCTCGGGGCTGTCGGCGGCCGCGTCGTAACTGATCGGCGGCGGGGCGAGCAGATCGAGCAAGCGGTCTTCGACGCGCCGCCGGGCCTCCTCCTCGACGCTCTTCCGCTCCCGCTCCCGAACGAGGCCGATCGCGTTCTCGACCAGCTCGCGGACCATGCTCTCGACGTCGCGGCCGTAGTAGCCGACCTCGGTATACTTGGTGGCCTCGACCTTGATAAACGGCGCTCCGGTGAGCTTCGCCAGCCGGCGGGCGATTTCCGTTTTGCCGACGCCCGTCGGGCCGATCATGAGGATGTTCTTCGGGGCGACCTCGGGGCGCATTTCCTCGGGCAACCGCTGCCGCCGCCAGCGGTTGCGGATCGCGATCGCCACGGCCCGTTTCGCCGCACCCTGGCCGACGATGTGGCGATCCAATTCGGTGACGATTTCGCGCGGGGTCAGGTCTCGCATGGCAACTCTTCGACGAGGATGTTGGTGTTCGTGTAGATGTCGATCCCGGCGGCAATTTCGAGCGAATGACGAACGATCTCGGCGGCCGAGAGCGTCGAATGGCCGACCAGCGCACGAGCCGCGGCGACCGCGAAGCTCCCCCCCGAGCCGATCCCGAGGATTCCGTCAGTGGGCTGAATCACGTCGCCGGTGCCGCTGACGAGCAGCGTATTCCGCGCGTCGACCACTGCGAGCAGGGCCTCGAGCCGCCGCAGCACGCGATCGGTCCGCCATTCCTTGGCCAACTCGGTGGCCGCCCGCGGCACATTCGAGGGGAAATCCTTGAGCTTGGCCTCGAAGCGCTCTAAGAGCGCGAAGGCATCGGCGCTTGCCCCCGCGAAGCCGGTGATGACGCGGTTCTCGGCAATGCGGCGGATTTTCACCGCGTCGGCCTTCATTACCGTGTTGCCGAGCGTCACCTGACCATCGCCCCCCATCGCGACCTGGCCTTTGTGCCGGACGGTCAGGATTGTCGTCGAACGAATCTTCATCTTCGCACCGTGAAAAGTAGTAGGCACACTCCATGTGCCGTCCGCGCTGTATTGTTACGGCACACGGAGAGCGTGTGATTTTTTGAAAGAACCTTGCGATCGATCACCCTAAGTTGTTATTTGAACGTCAAAACTGAGACGCCGAATAACGACTTATGTCGCCACGTTTCAAAAAATCACAAACTCGGAGTGTGCCTACTACACTCGACGAAATCGAGCGCTCAAGTGTACCAGTCTCGGCGGTGAGTGGCGAGTGGCGAGCGGAGCGTTGCCGACGCCGCCAGCGTCGGAATCGGCCGCGACGGTCTTCGCTCCGACGCCGGCTTCCGCGTCATGCCGCGGCTCGGCCGGTGGTCAGCGCCGCCAACTCTCGCGAGATCGGTCCGCGGAATGCGGCTTCGAGTTGCCCGATGGCATGGGCCGCCAGGGCGCCGTCCAGCACGCGATGGTCGCAGATCAGAGTCACCAGCATTTGACCTCGCTCATCGAGCGGGCCATACGTGAGGCTGGTCGTGAGGATCGAAGGGTGCGAGCGGTTCCACGCTCCTTGGCTGGCTAACGTGGAAATACCGAACGTGCCGAGCCGCCGCGCGCGGTGCTTCACGACGAAATTCAAATTGATCCACCACAACAACCGCCGCAGAAGAGTCGGCATCTTGCTCAGCAGTACCTGTCGGCGAAACACTTTCTCGATCGGTTCGCGCCGATAGCGCAGCAGGGCTTGCTGAAGCTCGACGAGCGATTGCTGCTCGGGCCGAATGAATCGGCCCCAGCAGAGCCGCTCTTCATCGCGCTCTTCATCGCGGCGATTGATCGCCAACATTCCGACCGAGTGCGGCATTTCGATGAGGTGCGCCCACGGCCAGCCGAGCAGTGCCTGCCGGAGCGGCCGGCAATCGGCGGCCGCCAGCGCATAAGCCTTGAGAAACAACACGGACCACGAGATTTGCCGCCCTGCCTGGTCGCGCAGCGCGGCGACGTCGCCGAATTGCACAAGTTTATCGACCGCGAACCGCGGAACGCGCTGGGAAAAATGGACCAGGTCGTTCACCAAAGCCCGATTTCTCGACAATCGCAGGCGTCGCACCGCGGGTTCAATCGGCGCGACCGAAGGCATCGCAGAATCCATTCTGTGCCCCTCCATGCCGAAATGTCTAACATCCTGGCCGAGATGGGACAAGGCCGCTTTTCGCAATCGACAACGCCGGAAACAACGACGGCTCGAACGCCGAGTTATTTTTTCCGCTTCAGCGTCCGTTCGAGTTGCTGGACAGTCGCTCGAATGCCCTCCAATTCGGGATTTAGACCCAGCGCACGGCGAAGGGATTCCAATGCCGCGGGCTGATTCCCCATTTTGAGATAGCACTGCCCGATGCCGGCGGCAGCGGCGAAATGATAGGGGTTGATCTCCAGGGCCTGCCGGCAGTCGCGGATCGATTCCTCGTAGCGATTCAGGGCAAAATGGGCGATCGCCCGCTGATTCCAGGCCTCGGCCAGCCACGGGGCCTCGTGGGCGAGCGACGTGGCCTCGCGCAGCGCGGTAATCGCTTGTTGGGCGTTATTGAGCGACATCAATCGGGCCAGCCGCTGCCGTTGGCTCGAATCCCCCACGCGGCACCAGAGGGCTCGAATGCCGCTCTCGGCCAAAAGCCGCACGCCGCGGTCGGGATCCTTGAGCGCGCGGCCAAGCGTGGCGTTCGATTCGTAATCGGCCGCATAACCCAGCGCCAGCACCGACGCGCGGCGAACCAATCGTTCGCCGACGGCGGCCAGCCGCGCCAGCGTCGCGACCGTATAGCGGCCGGTGACGCGATGGATGAACGCGGCAATGTCCTGATCCACCAGGTATTGCTGGTAGAGTTCGCTCATCACGGGGGAACGGACTGCATCGTTGCTCATAACGCCGACCTGATATTGTCGCGCGGCAAGCTGCCGCAGTCGCTCCCCCACATCTCTTAGTGTAATCAGAATGGAAAAGAATTAAACTGATTCGATGAACAATTCGCGCCGGAATTCGGAGATTCGCCTCTTTTTTTTGACGGACACCCTGGCGCTGGCGATCTTTCTGGCGATGAGCCTGGCGGCCTCCGTTGATCTGACGGCGCCGACGTCAATCCAAGCTGCGCCGGCCGACGACTCAATCGCCTGGCTGACCGGCGACAAGCTACGCGCCCAATTGGATCAAAAAGTCGGCGCGATCTGGGAGGGCGATCCGTTCCGTCGGGCGATGATGAGCCTCTCTCGGTCGCAGCACGTGGCAATCCTCTTGGACCGGCGCGTCGATCCCGATCAAAAAATCGAATTATCGTTCAACGACGTCCGGCTGGAGGCGGCGCTCAAGCTGATTGCAAGCAACAAACGGTTCGGGACGGCGCAAGTCGGCTCAGCGATCTACCTTGGTCCGACCGCGACTGCCGAAAAGCTTCGCACGCTGGCCGCGCTGCGCAAGGCTGAGGCATTGCGGCTCCCCGCGGCGGCACGCTCCCGCTTTTTGCAGCTCCGGCCGATGCGCTGGGACGATTTGGCCGCACCGCGCGACCTCCTCGCGGCGATTGCAACCGAATCCCATATCGAGATTCAAGCGATGGACCGCATCCCGCACGATCTGTGGGCGGCCGCCGATCTGCCCGCCGCAAGTTTCGTCGACTGGCTGACGCTGATCGCCGGGCAGTTCGACTTGACGTTCAGCATTTCAAAGGATGGGCAACGCGTCCGGCTCGTCGATATGCCCGCATTCGTTGAAATCGAGAATACCTATCCACTCCGCGGCGGGCTCGCGCAGCGCGGCAAGGAGATTGCCAAGAAACTAGCCGAATTGCTCCCCACCGCGAAGATCGAACTCGCGGCCGGAAAACTCACGGTTCGCGGCCGAGCGGAGGACCTGGATATCGTCGAGAGTTACTTGTCGGGACGCCCCGCGAAGCAGACCACACTGACACCCGGCCAAACGGACTACACGCTAACCGTCGTCGCACCAGTCGGCACGCTGATCAACGCGCTGCGCAAGAAGATGGACCTCGACGTGCGAATCGACGAAGACGCGATCAAAGCCGCCGGCCTGTCGCTCGCGACCGAAGTGACGGTGAACGTCAGCCACGCGACCGCCGATGAGTTGCTGAAGAAAGTCCTCGCCCCCGCGGGGCTCACTTATGAGCGCCAGGGAAATACGATCGAAGTGCGACCCGAGAAGAAATGAGGCGTGGCGCTTGCTTTAGGATGCGTCAAGGCTCGGCGCAGACGCACCATGCGGCGCGGCTTATGTCAATTTGGCGGCGGTTTCCAGTGCGTCTGCGCTGCGCTTGACGCACCCTACGCCTTCACCATTCGCGACTCAGCGCGCCGCGCTTTGACCCGAGCGATCGGCGGCGGTCCTCAATTCTTGCGATTTCGCCGCATCGGCCTGGGCCTTATTGCTGTCGCCAATTCGGCGGTAGGCGAGACTGCGATTAGTATAGGCGTCGGCGTATTTGGGATTGATGCGAATCGCTTCGGAATACGATTGGATTGCGCTGGGCCAATCGCCCGCGCCGGCTTGAGCCGCTCCGCGCTTGAAATACAGCGAGGCATCCTTGGGCGTAGATCGGATCGCCTCGTCGAAGTCGGCGATCGCCTTCTCGTATTCCTTAAGTGCCACGTAGGCCAGCCCTCGATTGATGTGAGCCGGGGCATAGTGATTGTCGTATCGCAGGGCCTCTGAGTAGACGTTTGCTGCCTCGCGGACGTGTCCCAAACGGACCAGGGTCATCCCCTTCCAGGTCAACGGTCGCGGGTCGTTGATGTTTACGCCGGCGGCGTCTTCGAAATCAGCTTGGGCCAGCGCAAATTCCCCCTTGTTATACCAACAGACGCCACGCCGCAAATAAGCGTCGCCGAGTTCCGCATCGAGCTTGATCGCATCGGATAATTCTTCGATCGCATCGTCGTAGCGATTGAGCATCCGGTAGGCGACTCCGAGCGTATACGGCGGTCCGGCCTCGGTCGGGGCGAGCTTGATTGCTTTCTTCAGCGGATCAATCGCCTCGGCATATTTGCCCGCGTCGATCAACTCCTGGCCTTTCTTGAGTTCGGCAGAACCAGGGGTCGGCTCGGGTTCGGTGGACTTCGTGTCCGAAAGAAGATCAGCCGGCGCGCGAGTGGATTTTTCGGGCGTCTTCGTTTCGGCCGGCATCTTCGTGTCCGGCGACTTGGACGGCTCTCCCTTGTCTTCAAACGGATTATCGCTGTCTTTTCCGCGCTTGCTCGGTGTCTTCGAATCGCTCGCATCGGAACCGAAGGGATCGGTCCGGGCAGGCCTCGCGTCGTCTTTTTTTGGAGTTGGCGCAAACGGATCGACTGGTTCCTTTGATGTTGCTTTATCGTCGAGCTTTCCTTGGGCGGGTGTCGTCGCGAAGGGATCATCCGTTCCCTTGGCGGCCGATTTGGTCGCCGGACTTCCCTTTTCAGGCACTTCATCGCCGAATGGATCGCCAGCCTTGCGATCGGTTTTCGAATTCGGCTTCGCCTTTCCGTTGGACGGCGCCGCCGGATCGCTCGGCGCAGCCGCCGCTCGCCCAGCGGGGACGTCCTTCTTGACAGCGTCCTTATTATCCGAGTCCTTCTTGTCAGCTTCCTTTTTATCGGGGCCGGTCGTCGCCTGGCCCCAAACCCCAGCGCTCACCCCGATCACGATCAGCAGCGCCACCGCAAACACAAACCCCTGATGTCGATTTTTCATCGCTTTGCTTCCTCGTTTAAAAACGATCCGCCGCGGCGGATTGGTCAAACATCCGCCCATGTCTAACTAAGTATAGTCGTCGAAGATACTTGTCTCATCGCGGCCGACGCCGAAGCGGCCAAAAATCGGCCCGCTACGATCGGAAAAACCGGCAAGCAGGGGCCGTTGGCCAGACGTGGCGACAGCGCGACGGCTCATCCCTATCCTGGGGCGTCAGGGCCCCGACTCCGCATAGGCGAAGTCAGCAAACGGTTCATCTCATCTCGAATGGTTTGTTCGATCTTGCCCTTGAACATCATCGCAGCAAAGGGGATTTGGCCCTCGAACTTCACGTCGGCCGGTTCGACTGCCATCCGCCCCTTGATGTGGAACCCATACGTTTTGAAAGCGAAATCCAGATTATTGTCCGCCCACTTCTCTTCCAGATCACTGACCTGATTCTGATAACGTTGCTTGACCTTTTCCAAGAAGCCCTTGAGCCGGGCCGCAGCCTCCTCTTGCCCCAGGTCGTGGGGGATCGTCATTTTCAGGCTCGGCATCTCGCTGTCTCCTTGGGGCTTCTGCCAGCTTAGCAAGTCCGTTGCTTCGTAACTAGGATCCCGCTGCCACAATGGTTCCAAATCGCTTCGACCGTTTCGGAAGAAAAGCGGTCAGAGCCGAGCACTTCACCGAATGCCTGCTGGCATCGTATACTTGGCTGCCGAAAGCGGAAACCGGCGAGCGGCCGTAGGGGTATCCCTTGTCAGGCGCGCTATTCCGTGGCGCGGCCGGCCGAATCACCATCAGAACCGTGCGTCGAAGAGTTCCAACCAGCAATCCCGTTGACACACCATGACGAACCGACGCCGCGGGATTTTCATCGGCTTGCTGCTGGCGCTGTTGGGAACGGCCTCATTGGCCGTCGCCGTGGCGGCCTACATTCAGCGGCTGCCTGATCCTGAGACGGCTGATCGCCGCGGGCTGTTTCGCTGGCTGATCGAGTGCGATCTGCGCGAGCAACCCGCGGAATTGCAGCTCATCATTTTGCGGCGAGTGGAAGGAGAGTTGAGGGCAGGAATCGACTTCAGTAAAGTCGCGGCCATGCTCGACGACGCTCAGCGACAACGCCTCTTGGCGAACGCCGATCTCCTGGCCCGCCGCTGGTTTCGCCGCGCGGCGAATTTCTACTTTGCCGAACCGGCCGGGCGGCGCGGTCCAATCCTCGCTCAGCAAATCGAGCAGATTCAAGGACTGGGGATTATGGACCAATTGTCGGCGCTCGAGCGCGGATCGAGCATCGCGAATCCGGAGCCTGGGAAAGCAAACCGGGTCGTCGCAAACGATTGGGTCAGCTCGCTGGCTGCGCAAACGAAGCGGATTCAGACCTGGCTCGACGATACCGAGCCGCAAGAACGCCAGCGGATGGAGCAGTATTTCACGGCGCTCCGCGATCGACTGCTGATGGACAGTGTGCGGAAATTCTTGCCAGTTTTCTAGTTCCTGGCGCGAGACACCTGCCGCGAAGTGTGACATTGGCCAGCGGGGCGCCCTCTGGGCCCGGCCAGTGCCGGCCCGCACTCAAAGAGACAACCACTCACTAATTCCGCCGCTCGTCGGCCGCACTTTCGAGATCGTCGAAGTTCCGAACGTCTTCTGGGTGCCAAAGCGGCAAGCCCTGCTTCAGCCGCTCGGCCATGATGGCCAGCTTCGCGTCGGAACCGGGCAAGGCCCGCGTGGCGTCATATTCGTTCTGCGGCACCTGCTGCGGCTCGAAATCCCAATGCCCTAGCTTGATGGCTTCCAAGACAGAATTCGGCACGACTAACTCCTCGTATTCGCCTAGTCGCGACCGATTTGTGGCCCCCGTCCGTGCGGCGCCAGCTCGGCCCAAGTGAGAACACGCTGGCCCAACCGTGGCTGAATTCCAAGGTAGTAGTATTTAGCTTGCTAGCGGCCCTGTCAAGCAATTTTTCGCGGCGCGGCCGTTGGAGACGCGTCTGTACCGACGACGGGTTGGTCAAGTGCTGGCCGCGGCTTGTGCAAGTTCCTCGATACGGGCGACGATGCGGTCTTGCGCGGCTTCAGGATTGTAGGACGCGTACTTCGCGGCGAAGACCCGTGCCGCGTCGCGGTAGCGGCTGTTGCTCAGCAGATCATTCAACGCGGCCTCGATCGCGGCCGGCCGGTCGGGCGGAGCCGAGATGGCTAGGCCTTGCTCGACCAACCGTCGCATCAACAGACCTTGCTCCAACGAAATCGGCAGCAGCAACAACGGCTTGCCAGCCAGGAGAAACTGGGCCGCCGAATTGTGCCCGGCGTTGAGAATTGCCACGTCGCACTCGGGCGCGGCCTGCGCGATGTCCAGCGGCGCGCTTGCCAGACGCAGCGTCGGACCTACCAGCTTCTCGGCGGCCTCGCGCGGGAGATCGTGAGTGTAGGCGACAGTCGAATACCCGCGCTGCCGCAAATGCTCGAGCAGCCAGTCCCGCGCCGGAAACCGATGCGTGTACATGAATACCCGCGGCCCATTGCCGCTCGGCCAAGCAAACGCTTTTCCCTGATCGGATTCCCATGCGCCCAAGTATTTAGCGTCGCCGCGATCCGGAAAATGATCCAGCTCAGCAAATGTCGTCAGGAAGGTTTCCGCGACCGACGAATAAAGCTGCGACAGCCGCACCCACCGTGCATTGCCCCGGGCAGCACGGATTTCATTGATATTCGCCAGCACGCGCTCGTCGCGCTCTCCCTTAGGGAGAGGGCCGGTTTGAGGGTGCTTGGTTCCCTCTCCATTGACGAGAGAGCGCTGGGGTACGGGGGCGTTCCCTTTCAGCCACGACCGCAGGTTCGGCAGCGTTGCTCCGGCTGGCGGGCAACAGAACCCTGTCCCGATCAAAGCGCACGGAATCTCATCGATCGATGCCGCCAACAGCGCCGAAGGGCTGTGATCGCAGAGAATGAGGTCCGGCCGGACCAACGCGAATAGCGTCTGCCACGCCCGCGTCAGAATTCGCAAATCCTCGGCGTGCGCGAACCCCACATTGTGCAGCAAGTCGGCATACTTCCGCACCGGCTCGATCGGATCGGGAATCCGCCAAGCCAAATGCGGCGCCGGCAGATACTGGACGGCGGCGCCGCCGAACGCATTCTCCGCCCGTCGCAGCTCCCGCAGCGTCGCGATCACCCGATGCCCGCGCGCCGCCAGCTTCTGCGCCAGCGGCAAGGACCGCAGAATATGCCCCAGCCCGCCACCCAACTCCCAAGCGTAGAGGATTGTAGCCACGATGATCCCCACGCGCCGTCGTTATCGGATTCAACCTGCCCGCCAAAAAATCCGTTCTGACTGGATCGGCCATGGCGGCTAACCGCCAATCGCGCCCTACTGCTTTTCCTCATTGCCGGTACGAGACAACCGGCCCGATGCGTCGATAACGAGATTCAGCGGCGATTTTCCGGGTATGTCGATAGTCTTGCCCTTGTACGTCAGCTTTCGTCCGAAGTCGGTGATGCGCACAACCCGATCATTAATCTGAATCTCGGCCACGCCCCAGGAATAGTGCATCCGTTCAAAGTAACCTGTGGATGAATGTTCCTCGCTCGCGTAGTATCCCAAGCCGGAAACCATCAAAGCGCCACGTTCAAACGAACTCTCGTCCGATAATCCCTGGAACACGATCGACATTTTCGGCTCGCTAAAAATGAGCGTCGTACGATCTTTCTCACCGTGAAGCGAGTATTCCCACCTCGTTGGCAACGCGAACGCGACAAAAACGTACGGCACGACGAGCGCTACTCCGAAAACTCGCATTTGAATAAGCTCCAATCAATCGGTTCGGAAAGATTTCGGGTTTCGCGTGATGAGCATCCGTTTCGAATCATCCCATAACGCACGTGTACGTAAAACCTTTTCCTGAGAGCGTTGAAGGATGATAGCCAGGAAAAAAACACTGCAATTCCATTCCGATTGTGGAAATGACGCTCGAAAGTCGATTCTGCTTGTTCCATTGGTTCCACAGGCGGCCGTCCACGGCGGCGCCACCCAAGACCAACAAAAAAGCCGACGTGGCCGAATACCCTGAGGTATCCCACCACGTCGGCTTACTCTTCAACGAGCGTTCCGGCGAACCGGACTGCCCTTCGGTTAGTCGTCCGACGACCTGGATGCCGCGAGAATCATCTCGCCGCATCCCACCGGAGAGTAATAACTACTCCCCTCTCGATCAGTAGTTCTACAGATTGTTTCAGTTCTGTCAACCGGTTTGGTCGAGAAGTCCGAGAATGATCGCGGCGGCGAATGGCTGATGCAATCGCCCAAACATGAGCTGGAAAGGCCACGAAGATTCTAGCATTGACGAAATAAGGCAGGCATTAGCGACGTGACGACGGATTTTCGCATCTGATGCGCTTACTATTCCCGCCCCTTCGCTTGCTCGCGGGCCTTTGCCAGCACGTCGGCGAGCTTCACCGGCTCGCCGCCTTGCCGGCGGCTTTCGTCGGCCGCTTCCATGAACGTCATCATCTCGATCGTCTCCTCGGCCCGCACCGGCGGCTGGCGAGTCTTGAAGAATCTGACGATCTCAACCACCAGCGGGCGGTAGCCCTCGAAATGCCCCGCCGTCGCGATGCCCGTCTTGCCGAATATTGTGGCGCCGTAATCTTGCTTGCCGTCGCGGATGCCGCGGAATGTACCAATCCGGCCATCCTTCCAAACGCCGATCGCCAGGTCAGTCCCATCCGTATGCGCTCGGGAAACTGTTTCGCAGCCGGTCCCCATGATTGTGTAAAGCGTCTCGACGCCGTGGATGCCATACCAATAGAGATCCGGATGCGTTGCTTCAAGATGGCAAGGACTCCAGGCGTCGCAGCCCGTGATCGCGCCGATTTTTTTCGGATCGGTTAGCGCGGCCTGGGTGTCGCGGGCGAATCGCAGCGCGGAGCTGCTGAACCACGGCGTCTTGGTCTTCTCACCCAGATCGGCGATCGCCAGCGCATCGGCGAGCGAGCCGGCCAGCGGCTTGTCGATGAACAGGGGCTTGCCGGCCTTGAACACCGGCCGGGCTTGCTCGAGGTGCGGCCGGCCATCAACGCTTTCGAGCAAGACCACGTCCACCTTGTCGAGCAAGGCCGGAATCGAATCCACCAGCTCGACGCCCATGCCTTTGACTTGCTCGGTGAGCTTCGCCAGGCGATCGCGGCTGGAAGAAATGTCGCTGCCGCCTGGAAACGCGGCCACCACGCGCACTCCCGCCAAGTCCTCGGCCGCCTTGGGGTCGTTCAAGAGCTTGGTGAACTCGACGGCGTGCGATGTGTCGAGCCCAATGATGCCGGCCCGCAGCAATGGCGATTCGCTCGACCGGCCGCTAGGAGCATCGGCCGCGACGGCAATGGCGCAGATATTGAAAAGAACCAGCGAGGGAAGCGGCCATGATTTGAGGCGAGACAGCATCTGCGATGTCCTTTCAGCGATTTCGAGCGCCTAACATGTCGGGCTGGGAGAAGGGGACAGTCCCCGTTTTACTACGCCGACCATCGCGGCGATGGCGCCCGCGCAAAAGGGGGACAGTCCCCGCCGGATTTGTTAGGCGCCTTTGTACAGGGTTTTCAGGATTGTTCCACGTTGATTCCATGCTCGCGCATGTTGTCCATGGCGCGCTGGACGTCGCCAGGATGAAGATCGACGCCGCGGGTCGCATCTTCGATGAGATGCGTCTTGAAGCCAAGCGCGACGGCGTCGAGTGCGGTGAACTTCACGCAATAGTCGGTCGCCAGTCCGCAGACGTAAACTTTGCGGACGCCTTGGGCGTTCAAATACCGATCCAGGCCGGTCGAAGCTCTCCGGCCGTTGTCGAAGAAGCCGCTGTAGCTGTCGATTGTCGGGTCGGTCCCCTTTTGGAAGATTCGGGCGATGCGAGTGCGATCGAGGGCTAGATGCAATTCGGCTCCCGGCGTGCCTTGCACGCAATGCACCGGCCAGAGGATTTGCGGCAACCCGGCCAGTTCGATTTGTTCGCCCGGCTGCTGGCCCGGATGATTGGCGGCGAAACTGCCGTGATTGGCTGGATGCCAGTCTTGCGTGGCCACGACGAGATCGAACCGCGGCAGGATTCGATTGATCACCGGCACGACGAGATCGCCCTCGCGCACCGGCAGCGCGCCGCCGGGACAAAAATCGTTTTGCACATCAACGACGATGAGGGCTTTCATGGCCTGCCCTCGAGCCCGCGGGTCTTGAGAATAAGCTCGGTCTTCAACTCGTGCAGTCCCAGCTCCAGACCGACCGGATAGCGATGCGGGTTGACGAACCGTTTCACTCCGGCATGGAACATCGCCAGTTGCTCCCCCAATCGCCGCCTTGAATCTTCCAGGCTGGGTACACGATACACGCATTTGCCGCGAGAGAAGATCGGCACTAGAAGATCGTCGGCTGCGTCAGGCTGGGAAGCCTGACCTACGATAGCGGTTGCGGCAGGCATGACCTTGCGGCGGGTTGGGTCGAGCGGATCGACCATTGTCGTGTCGCCGCGGATCGGCGTCAGCTCGTCGAAGATTACGTCGCCGATTGCTTGCCTGGATTGCTGAAAACGCCGGACTTGGAGAATCCCCGGCGTGGAGACCTTGATGGCCTGCTCGGAGAGCTTCACTTTGTGTTGCCAGCGCCCTTGACGGTCTCGCAGGACGGAGAGCTTGTAGACGCCGCCGAGCGCCGGCTGATCATAGGCCGTGACCAATCGCGTGCCGACGCCCCAGGCATTGATCGCCGCGCCCTGCTCCTTGAGGCTAGCGATGATTTGCTCGTCGAGTTCATTCGAGGCCAAAATCGACGCATTCGGAAAGCCCGCGTCGTCGAGCATTCGCCGCGCTTCGACGCTCAGCCAGGCGAAGTCTCCTGAGTCGAGCCGAATGCCGATCATCTCGTGCCCTTGGCGGCGCAGCTCGCGGCCGACTTCGATCGCGTGCCGCACTCCTTCGAGCGAATTGTAGGTGTCGACGAGAAACACGCAATTGTTCGGCATCGTCCGGGCATAGGCGCGGAAGGCCTCGACTTCGTTGTCGAACGACATGACCCAACTATGGGCGTGCGTTCCTTTGACCGGAATGCCGTAGAGTCGGCCGGCCAAGACATTTGACGTGGCGTCGCAGCCGCCGAGATACGCGGCCCGGCTCGCCGCCAACCCGCCGTCGATCCCCTGAGCCCGCCGCAGCCCGAACTCGAGCACCGGCTCGCCCCGCGCCGCGAGCACGACCCGCGCCGCCTTGGTCGCAACGAGCGATTGGAAGTTGATAATGTTCAAAAGCGCCGTTTCGAGCAGTTGGGCCTGGATGAGCGGGCCTTGAACGCGCACCAGCGGCTCATGCGGAAAGACGACCGTTCCCTCGGGAACGGCGTGAACGTCGCACGCCAAATGAAATTGGCCGAGGTATTCAAGAAATGCCGGCTCGAAGAGCGGCCGGTCGTCGTTTCCGCGGAGGCCGGCGAGGTAGATCAAGTCGTCGGCGTCGAACCGCATCCGCTCGAGAAACTCGATGACCGTGGCAAGTCCAGCCGCCACAGTGAAGCCGCCTCCGAACGGGTTCTTTCGAAAGACGAGTTGAAACACCGCCTCCCGATCGTGATTGCCGATCTTCCAATAGCCATAAGCCATCGTCAGCTCGTAGAGGTCGGTCAGGAGACCCAGAGAACAGCGGTAGAGCGTGCCGAGTGTGCTCATGCACGAAGTAGACAGTATTCGCCAGACAACATAAAGGGTCGGCGAGGGTCACCTGCCGTCGTCCGCATATGCTGCCCGCAATTCTTGCTGCCTCTCGCCGACGGCCTGTCGCGTCAGCACCGGCCGGGCCCAGAGGGCGCCCCGCTGGCCAAGTGCCACCCGCCCGCTACGGTGCGCTGCCTACTGCTTGCTCCGCACCCGGTATTCGCCCGGCGAAGTCCCGACTTCCCGTTTGAAAGCGACGCTCAAGTATTCGGCGTGCTTGAAGCCAGTTCGTGCGGCGATGGCGGCCAGCGGCAGGTCGGATTCCTCGAGCAATTGCTTTACCCGTTGAAGCTGGATGCGAAGGATTTCTTCGTGGGGCGTGCGTCCGACCGCCTTCTTGAAGCGGCCGTCGAGGATGCTTCGCGAGGTGCGAACCGCGGAGAGCACGTCTTCGACCTTGATCCCCTCGGCGCCGTGCTCGCGGATAAAGCGGAGCGCGGCCGACACCTGCGGATCGGCCACCGCCAGCACGTCGCTCGAATGCCGCGTGATCAGTCCCGCCGGCTTGATCAGGCGCAGGGTTTCTCCGGCTTTGCGGCCGCGCATCATTTCGTCCAGGAGTTGAGCGGTTTCGTAGCCGATGCGCAGCGTGTCGGGGATGACGCTCGATAGGGGCGGCTCCGTGAGGTTACAGAGCAATTCGTCGTTATCGACGCCGATCACGGCGATCTCGTCGGGCACCCGGACCCCGATCCGGCGGCAAACTTCCAGCACGCGCCAGCCGCGAAGATCGTTGCAGGCCATCATTCCGCACGGGCGCCGGAGATGGCGGATCCAATCGACGAGCTGTTTTTCCTCCTGCTGCCAAGATATGGGCTTGTGCCGGCGGCGATCGGGCAGGGGATAGATCTCTAGTCGGCAGCCGGCTTGCTCCGCGAGCTGCGTGAACCAGTGGCGCCGCTCGTTGGACCAGGCGAATCGATCGTCGCCGCAGAAGGCCAATTGCCGGAACCCGCGCTGCGCCAGATGATCGAACACCAGCCGGCTGACCGCCTCGTTGTCGGTTTCCACGCAAGGCAGGTCGGGGAACAGACGACTCCCGCTCACGTCGATCGCCGGAATCCCCGCTGCGCGCACGGCCTTGGCGATCCGCGACGTCACGCTGCGGGCAATGATCCCATGCCCGCGCCAGTTCTTCAACCAATTCGGCGGCGGCGAATCGTCCAATCCTTGATCGGCCAGATAGATCGACCACGGACCGTGATCGCGCAGATACGCGTAAATGCCTCGGAGCAAGCCGCGGGCGTAGGCGTTCGATCTTTCGATCAGCAGGGCGACTTGCGGGCGTTTGGCCATTGGATTGCCCCGCGGCGGCATCGTTCGGACGAAAAAGGCGATCCCACAACTGCTGGACACTACGTACGTCGAGAGCGGGAACGACGGAGGCCGGGGGCGACGCCGAAGAGGCGGAAAGCCGCTCCCGCACGAGCGCACTCGACTGATCTAAAATATCTCAATCGCGCGCAGATATCCAACAGGAAAACCTGCCGATGCGCGATTCATCGTGTCGAAATGATGCCGATCGCCCTCGGTTTTTAGGGAAACACAGCAAAAAATACTCACAGATAAATACGTGAAATCTCAACGAGTCTTGTCGCATCCCAATCGATGTGGCAATTTGCCACACAATAGCATATAGTTGATGAACGCAATTAACCTATTGTCCGACCTCAATTCTTCCGATCGACGCGATGTCCACGACCACCGGTGGCGATGCCCGGCTCAATTTCCGGATCGCTCCAGACCTTAAGCGCACCATCGAAGACGCCGCCGCTCAACTCGGCCAGTCCGTCAGCGACTTCGCAATCTCGACGCTTGTCGAGTCGGCGCAAACCGTGATCGAGCGGCGATCCGTGACGGAGCTTTCACGGCGCGACCGGGATTTGTTCATTTCCATCTTGGACGATGAAGATGCCGCGCCGAACGCGGCTCTGAAGCGAGCCGTGCAGCGCTATCGCAAGCAGTTTGGTCGCCAGTCGGGCCCTCCGCCGACGCAATCCCAATCCGCAAAGCGCCGCAGAAAGCGTCGCGACTGATTCGAGCTATTGGGTCAAAATGCCGAATTGGGACATCGAGCGGCTGCAGAACGTTCACGTCCGTGATTCGTTCGACTTTGGCAACGCCGCGCTCGACGACTGGCTGAAGCGGTATGCGACCCAATTCGAGCGCAGGAATCTGGCTCGCACGTTTGTCGCCACTCGGCCGCCGGCGACAACGGTGCTTGGGTACTTTGCCCTTTCCAATCACGCGATTCGCTGCGAGTCGTTCGCGGCCGAGCAGGCCAAGGGCCTGCCACGGATCGACATCCAAGTCGTTCTGCTCGGGCGACTCGCCGTTTCGCGAACCGAACAGGGCCAGGGCCTCGGCTCTTTCCTGTTGATCGATGCGCTGCGTCGATCGCTGCTTCTCTCGGAGCAGATTGGAGTCCGAGCCGTCGAAGTCGTCGCCATCGACGACGCGGCCCGCAACTTCTACATCCATTTCGGATTCACGCCGTTGGAAGACGATCCGAACCATCTGATCATGCCGATCCAGGCGATTCGAAGGCTTGGTCCTTAAGGCGCTGCCGAACCTTCGGGTCCGTCGGCAGAGAATTCCAATCGGCAAAGCCCCTAAAGGCCTGCGGAGGGCGACCGGCGTCGGTCACTCAAAACACATGCGATTAACGCACGTAAACGAACTCGTCCAAGTTGAATAGCAGCCAGGCGAAGTCTTTCAATCGGGCCGGATCGTTTTCGAGGTAGGCCAGTGCTCGTTCGCGCTCGGCTGAGGAAGGCGGCCGGGCGATGGCCGTGCGATAGGCCTGCTCGACGGCAGCGCTCAGATCGCCGCCGGAATCGTGCTTGAGCCGATCGGCGAAGCTCGTGGCGGCTTTGTCGATCTCTTCGCCGTTCATCATGAACAGCGCCTGCGGGGCCGTGACCGTTTGCGTGCGGACCGGGCAGGGAGTTCGACCGTCATCCACGTCGAACGCCTTGAGGAAATGGGGCACGATGTCGCCGAAGGTCGCATACCCGCGAATCATGTAGGCCGCGCGGCGATTGACGCGGTTGTCGGTGCGAGGGCGATTTCGGAAGCCGCCGCCACGCCGCCCACTTGGCCGGGAAATGTCGAACGACGCGCCGCCGACGCTCGTGTCGAGGTTCCCTGCGGCCGTGAGGATCGAGTCCCAGATCGGCTCGGCCTCCAGCCGCTGCAAGCGGAAATGCCAGAGATACGCATCGCTTGAATCCACCTTCTGATTGGAGGAAAGGTTTTCCGGATCGGCTTCCGAGGCCATCTTGTAGGTATCGGACGTGACGATCAGCCGGTGCATATCCTTCATGCTGAAGTTGCGGTTAGTGAACTCGGCTGCCAGCCATTCGAGCAGCGGCGGGTTCACCGGAACGCCGCCGAGGGCGCCGAAATCGCTCGGCGTCTTCTCCAAACCCTCGCCGAAATGCCATTGCCAAAGGCGATTCACGGCCACGCGGGCCAAAAGCGGATTGTCGCGCGCGGTCAGCCAATCGGAAAATGCCTCGACTCGCCCTTCGTGGAAGTCGATGTTGGCCGGCGCGAACGGCCAGCCGGGCTGCACTTCATGATTCTTTTCCGGCCGCGTGGCATCGCCGCTCGTGAGGATGTAGCTCTTCTGCTGAGCGCGAATCGGATCGACTTCGACCGTCCAAAATGCCGGCAGGGAATTGCGCCCCTCTCGGTCGAGCGAGCCGAGTTGCTTCTCCAGTTCTTGATAGCGCTGACGGTCCGCCGCGGGCATGACTTCCCTGATCTTGTCCGAATCGATCCGCAACACGGGATAATAGTCGTCGGCGATTTTCCGCTCCTCGGCCGAGCGCTCCTTCTCCGGTTTGCGGATCACGGCCTGCACTTCAGGGGGCAACATCGCCACGCGGTCCTCGTACAGCTTCTTCTTGTACGGGGCGATGAGCTGCTCGATCGGCCCTTCGATGGCCGCCCGCTCCTTGGCGGCCGCATCCACCGCCTTTCCGTTGGCGAAAACTTCCGCCGGAGTTGCCAGCGTAATCTTCTTGACCACCAGCGGATCGAACAGGGCCTTCATGGCGTAGAAATCGCGCTGGCTAATCGGATCGTACATGTGATCGTGGCACTTCGCGCAGCCGACCGTCAGCCCCATGAAGGCCGTCGAGATCGTTTCCGTCGAAGTGATCGCCAGTTCCTGGGCGTCCTTGGCGTCGCGCAAGACCGCCGCGCGGGACAGGAACCCCTGTGCGAACATATCGTCCGGCCGCGGCTCGGCGCGCGTGCGATAGCCGAGGCTCGATATCTGCGTGCGCTCAGTGGAGCGATACCCGGTCAATTGCGTGCGGACGAACTGATCGTAGGGCAAATCGTCGTTCAGCGCGTTGATCACCCAATCGCGCCACAAGTAAATCCCAGGCGCGGCGATCATCCGCTCATCGACGTCGGCATAGCGCAGCACGTCGAGCCAATGCCGCGCGTAGCGCACCCCGTGCTGCGGGCTGGCCAGCAGATGATCGACCAGCTTGTCATATGCGTCGGGGCTGTCGTCTTGGAGAAAGGCCTCTTGCTCGGCCGGTGTGGGCGGAATCCCGATCAGGTCGAGATAGACGCGCCGCAATAGCGCCCGCTTGTCGGCCGGGCCGACCGGCTTCAAACCCTTGGACGCGTACTGTGCCGCGACGAAGGCATCGATCGGGTTCGGCGATTGTGTGAGTCCGGCAGGAACTTCTGGGCGAACGACCGGTTTGAGCACCCACAGCGCCGGCTTGTCGTCGGCACGGGACGGTTTGTTCGCAGCGAGAGCACCGCCGCGCCAAGCGAGAAAAATCACCAGACACAATGCAAATCGCTTGATCGTGTACACCTTTGCCACCTCTCCGACAGGAACCCAATAGCTTCTTGCCCCTCGTACCCTTGCAGTTTCAACGCCGCGCGACCGGTCAGCAGCCTCCATGCTAACCGTCAGCGGTCCAGGGTTCAATCGCGAACGATCCGGCAGCAACAGCGATCGTCGAGCCGCTGGCTTGACGGCCGTCGCAACAACTCCGATGATCGTTCTGGCGACGAGGCTGGGAGAAGGGGACAGTCCCCGTTTTGCTGCGCGGACTCCGCAAAAGGGGGACAGTCCCCGCCGGATTTGTTAGGCGCTCAGAGAACCATCATGCGAAATGCACTTCTCGCGAGCGTGGCGGCATTGTTCCTGCTGAGCAGTTCGGCCGTCGCGGTCGATTTGGTTCGCGACCGCAAGCCGGTCGCGGCGATCGTAGTGCCGGCGGACGCGTTGCCGGTCGAAAACTACGCGGCAAAGGAATTGCAGTACCACGTGCATACGTCGACGGGCGCCGAGTTGCCGATCGCCGCCGAGGCGGAGGATTTGCCCGCTGGGGCGCACGTCTATCTCGGGCACTGCAAAGCGACCGGGATGGCCAAACTGGACCCTTCCCGCCTTCCTGGGAATGGCTACATCGTTAAGACCGTCGGCAATGATCTGTTCATCGCGGGCAGCGACTCGCGGGGCGATCCGCTCGGTCTCGATACGCACGAGGGGACGCTGTTCGGTGTCTACGACATTCTCGAAAGCCAGATGCAGGTTCGCTGGCTTTGGCCTGGAAAGCTTGGCGAGATCATCCCGCCGCGCAACGATCTCTCGCTGGCCCCCGCGGATGCGAGCGTGAAGCCGCAGTTGTGGTTCAAGCAGTGGCGCGGCGGCAGCTCGCAGGGGGAGAAGATCTGGCTCAAGCGGCAACGGTTCGGCAGGAGCGTGCAGCCAAAATACGGGCATTCGTTCGGCGATTATTGGGCGCGATTTGGCAAGTCGCATCCCGAGTATTTCAGCATGCTGCCGGACGGGACCCGGCGGCTGGACCCGGATTCAGAGGGCGATACGCAATATGTGCACATGTGCGTTTCCGAGTCCGGTTTGGTGACGCAAATCATTGCGGATTGGAAGGCCCACGGCGCGCCGGAGTTCCTGAACGTCTGCGAGAACGACGGTTGGGCGGGCTGCGCGTGCGAACGATGTCTGTCGTGGGACGAGCCCGATCCGGACAATCTTGTGCCGTTCGACAAGCGGCTGGAAGCGGCGAGGAATGTGTTCGAGGGTCGCGACGGCAGCCGTGGCCCGTGGGCGCTGAAGCTGGGCTCGCTTTCCGACCGCTACGCCAGATTCTGGCGAAACGTTTCGGATCAGGCGGTCAAAACCCGCCCGGACGTGAAAGTCGTCAGCTACGTTTACGACAATTATCGCAAGCCGCCGATCAAGGCGGCCCTGGGCGCGAATGTGCTTTGCGGCCTGGTGCCACAGGAGTCGATCTTCGGCTATAGCAAGGAAGACTCGGCCGTGTTCCGCCACGACTGGAGCGGCTGGGAACAGACCGGCTGCACGTTGTTCCTGCGGCCGAACTATACGCTTCAAGCCCAGAACTTTCCCGCCTTTTATGCCCGCACGCTCGGCGAAGACCTGAAATTCGCCGCAGCCCACGGGCTCAAGGGGACCGACTTCGATTCGCTCACCAGCAAATACTCTACGCAAGGGCCGTCGCTTTATATGCTGGCTACGATCCTGAACCATCCGGAGGCATCCATGGACGGCGTGATCGATGAATTCTGCGCCGCGTTCGGTCCGGCCAAAGAGGCCGTCAAAGAGTATTTCGCGTTGTGCGAATCGGCATATCCGCAGTATTCCGCGGCCGAGCAGGCAAACCGGATCAAGGCGAAGCGGAAATATGGTTGCGGGCTGTATGGCCCATACTACCTGCTGGCCGGCGAAATCTATACGCCGCAATTCATGGCCGCCGCCGGATCGATTCTCGAAAAGGCCCGCACGCGAACGGCCGAGGATTCCACGGCCTCGGCAAGAGTTGAATGGTTGGCCAAGGGTTTGACCCACGCCAATTTGATCTTGGCCGCGCAACGAGCTTACGAGCATGCCGTCGACACGGGGGATAAGACAGACTTTACCAAAACCCACCAGGCGCTCGCAGACTTCCGCAACGAGAACGCCGAGTACGATAAGGCAAACTTCGCCGGCCTCACCGGCGCGGAGCGTGTCTGGACGCGGGCCCAACGTTAGAACGCCCAACAATTCCGGCGGGGACGGTCCCCCTTTTGCACGGGCACCATCGCCGCGATGGTCGGCGGAGCAAAACGGGGACTGTCCCCTTCGCCCAGCCGGATTTGTTAGGCGTTCTCAATTCGCGGAAATCACTTCCGGGCCGTCACTGTGATTTGCTGGCAGTAACAAATCGCGCGTTTCTGCGCTTCACCATTTAGCCCCCATAGGACGACGCGGCGCCGCGCGCCCAGGGGACGTCGTTTTTTGTATCACTTCGCGCTTCGCCGCGCGCAAGTGCGCCTTACACTTCCGACCCGTGGAGAGGGGAATGGTCCGCGCCGGATTCGTGAGGCGTTCCTAGGCCGCTTTAACCCCTTTGGAACAATCATGAAAACTACTCTGATTACATTTTGTGCGGTTCTCAGCTTCGTTGTATTCGCGCGCGCCGAGAGCCCGTCTCGAACTCTCAGGGTCAAAACCAGTTCATCCATCGCTGCGGCGTCAAAGGCCGGCACGGTCGCGAAGCCTTGGCCGCACGAAGCCAGCGACCTCAGGCCCGACCCGAGTGCGGTCTGGGGCAAGCTCGATAACGGGCTGCGCTACGTCATCCTGCCCAACCAACAAGCTCCCGGCCGCGCCAGCCTTCGGCTCTACATGAACGTCGGCTCGCGGATGGAAGCCGAAGACCAGCAGGGGATGGCCCACTTTCTCGAGCACATGGCGTTCAACGGCACCAAGCATTTTCCCGCCGGTGAGACAATTGAATACCTCCAGCGCCTGGGCATGGCCTTCGTCGCGGATACGAATGCTTGTACGATGTTCGACAGGACCGTCTATCAGCTTGAACTTCCGCGGACCAACGAAGAAACGACCGACGAAGGTCTGAAACTTTTCCGCGACTTCCTCGACGGCATGCTCCTCGATAAAAAGGAGATCGAAAGGGAGCGCCGCGTGATTCTCAGTGAGATTTTGGCCCGCGACTCGGCCGACTATCGGTCTCTGATTCCGCAATTGCAATTCACAATCCCGGACACTTTGGTGGCCCGGCGGATGCCGGCTGGAAAGATCGAAACGGTCCGGGCCCTGTCGCCGCAACGATTCGTGGATTTCTACGAGACGTGGTACACACCGGCCCGGGCCGTGATCGTGGCTGCCGGCAAATTCGACGCGAACAGGGTCGAACGGCTGATCCGCAGGAACTTTCAAGACGCTAAGGCGCATCGCGGCGAGCAGCCCGATCCGTCGATTGGAAGCGTCTCGCCCGCGACAGGCGTGACTGCTGAAATGCATGTCGAGAAGGACCTGCCAGTCGTTTCCATCGTCATGAGCGCGGTCGCGCTACACGCCGAAGCGCCCGATTCCGTCGCCCGCCAGCGTCAAGAAATCGTGCGCCTGTTTGCAAATGTGATGCTTAGCAAGCGATTCGATAAACTGGCGGCCGCCAAAGATGCCGTAATACAACTCGGCGCCGCTCGCCACGAGCTGCTATACAATCTAGCCGACTTAAACAGCCTTACGGCCGTATGTCAGCCGTCGCAATGGAAGGCGGCGCTCGGCGTTCTCGAGCAGGAGCTGCGGCGCGCGATGGAATATGGATTCACCGACGCCGAGTTCGATGAGGCGAAGGCGATCTTTCTCAAGATCGGCCAGGCGCAAGCCGATCAGGCTGAAACCCGTCAGTCGAGCGACGTAGCCGGAGGAATCATCGATTCGTTAGCCGAGAACCACGTCGTCACTTCCCCAGCGGACGACTTGGCGCTTCTCAAGAACGTTCTTGCCGGATTGAAAAAGGAAGAGTGCGTAAGGGTCCTACGCGATTCATGGGATTCCCGGGGAGTGAGAATTTGGGTGCAAGGGAATCTACAGGTCGCAGGGGATGGCGCCGAGCAGATTCTGGCCGCCTATCGTCTCAGTCGCTCGATGGCCGTGAACCCGCCCGCCGATGAGAAAGCCGGCCGCTGGGCGTACACGAACTTCGGGCCGGCGGGGCAAATTGTCAAACAGCAGGTTCAGAAGGATCTGGCGATTACCGAGGCGGTCTTCGCCAACAATGTGCGCGTCAATATCAAGCGGACGCCACTTGAGAAGAACAACGTGCGCGTGCTCGTCCGCTTCGGCGGCGGCCTGCTCGAACTGCCTGCCGACAAGTGCGGACTCAATATCTTCGCCAACTTGACGTTCACCGGCGGCGGGCTCGAGGCGCATAGTCTGACCGACTTGAATCGCGCTCTGGCCGGCAAGAACGCGTCGATTAACTTTGCCGTCGGGGAGGAGTCGTTCCAGCTTTCCGGGAGCTGCGCACCGGCCGCGCTTGAATCGGAGCTGCAATTGTGTGCGGCTTACTTGACCGCTCCGGGATATCGCCCAGAAACTCGCGACCAGTTCCTTCTGGTCATCGACGGCCTCTATGCCCAGACCGAGCACACGGCCGCTGGTGTCCTATTCAATGAGGCTTGCGGGTTCCTGCGCTCCGCGGATCCTCGCTTCATCGCGCCGCCGCGGGAAGTCATGCGCAAGTTCACTTTAGACGATCTCAAGAAATGGTTGGCCAATCCGCTCGCGACCGGTTATATGGAAGTGGCCATTGTCGGAGACATCGATCCCATGGAAGCCTTGCAATTGGCCGCCAAGACAGTGGGAGCACTTCCGGACCGTGCCGCGGTTAAGCCGGCGTTCGCCAAGGAGCGCGACATCAGGTTCCCCGTCGCGACGAAAACCAAGGAATTCCGATTCGCATCCGAGACGCCTTGCGCTATCTCGTTTGTCTGTTGGCCCACCTCCGGCGGCCGAGACATTCCGCGCGACCGGCGGATCGGGGCGTTGGCCGCGGTGCTGAACGACCGGCTGCGCCTCAAGGTGCGTCAAGAACTTGGGGCGACCTACACGCCGGAAGTCGTCCAGTATTCGAGCGACGCCTTCCCGGACTATGGCTATCTCGCCGCCTTGATGACTGTGGATCCGAAGCAGATGGCGCAGATTGGCCCGCTGGTGGCCAAGATTGGCGCGGATTTGGCCGCCGGCTCGATTGGGGACGACGAATTCGATCGGGCGATGAAACCTGTGTTGATTTCGCTCGACGATCTCGACAACGGTTACTGGTGCAATCTGCTCGGCCATTGCCAAGAGCATCCGGAATTCTTGGCTGCGGCGCGGGGGCGAAAGGCGGATTATATGGCGATCTCGAAGGCCGATCTCGAATCGCTTGCCAAGCTGTATCTCGCGGCCGACAAAGCGACGATCATCGGCTTGGCGCCTACGGCGCCAGTCAAATGACCCTACCGGGACGTAGCATTGAACCGCCGGGGAGTCTCCTCCTGCTCCCCTGCGGTATTGAAACTACTTCTAGAGCCTATCCGAGAACCGCCGGGGACTGTCCCCCTTTTGCGCGGGCACCATCGCCGCGATGGTCGGCGGAGCAAAACGGGGACTGTCCCCTTTGCCCAGGCGGTTTTTGGATAGGCTCTAGCCTACCATCGCGGCGACGACCATTTCCAAAATCCGGCGCACGCCGTCGTCGGTGCCGATCGGGCCGTCGCTGAATTGGCTGTGGTCGGCCGGCTTCCAGTGGTCGCGCGAGCCGTCGTAGGGGTAGTTCTGCGCGAAGCCCGTGCGGCGGGGATCGTATTGCTCGTCGCTGCCGGCCATCTTGTAGATGACCAAATCGAGCGAGGGGACGACGTAGATTCCAAACCCGCCGCCGCCGGATTTGAAGAAAGCATCATGCGGGGCGCCGGCCACGTGACCATCGGCGTTGATCTCGAACATCAGGCTGAATGGAGCATGGCGTTGATAGGGCGAGGGCCGGCCGCAGGCCTCGACGTAGTCGGCCGGAACAAGCTGCCGGTCTCCCCAGCGGCCTTTGTGCAGCAGAAGATAGCAGAACCGCAGGACGTCGGTCGAGCGGATCGCCGTATCGGCGCCGCCGGGCGTATGAGGCAACATGGTCTCGCCGCGCTGGAGCGCGTAGCCCCATTCGCCCCAGCCCATCGGTTTGGCCAGCCGCTCGTTCAGATAGGCTTGCATCTCCATGCCTACCAAGTGCCGCAGCACGATCGAGGCGATGTGCGGAGATTGCGAAGTGTATGAATAGCCCGCGCCGGGATTGGTCCAGAGCGGCGTGTGCAGGGCGCTTTGATCCTGCCCAAGCCCGCGATTGGAAGCCGTTGCGTCGAGCTTCACCGACGGCTTGAAGTCCACGAAGCCCGGATTGGTCCCCTCGCCATGCAGCCCGGCCGCCATCGAGAGCAATTGCCCGAGATGGATGTCGGCCTTTCTGGGATCGTCGAGCGGGAAAGCTTCGGGCAGGTAGGCTTGCGTGAAGACTTTCTGGTCGAGACCGTCGGGGATTTGCTCGTGCTTTTCCTTGAGCATGATGCCGCAGGCGATGCTCGTGTATGCCTTGCCGATCGAAGCCATCGCCGGCTTGGCTTCGCGATTGCCGCGGCCGTAATACTTCTCGTACACGAGCCATCCGTGCCGAGCCACGAGCAAACCGCCATGCTGGCTGGTGCGCGAACCATAGTCGAACGCCATGTCGAGCCGGCCGATATCGACGCCCGCAACTTTACGCGCTGCGGCGGCATCGGGCGGCGCCCGCCAGCCCCCGGCACTATCCGGCGGCGGATAATAATCCTCTGCCGCGGATGGCGACAGCGGAAGGAACAAGCCAGCGAGCAGAGGGAGCAGAGGGAGCGGAGGCGAGCATCGGATCATGGGCAATGGCATTTTAACAATGTCGCCTGACAGTCTTAGCCATGGTTGAAACGGGAGACGACGCACCCTCACCCCAACCCTCTCCCAGAGGGAGAGGGAGAAACGCGGATGAAACGTCGCCGGCGAAAAGCGATCAACGCCACTGCCGCAAGCAGTAGTGCGAGCGACGAGGGCTCGGGCACAGGCACGGTATCGACCGTGATGCGGACGCGGTCGGGAAGATACGCCACGGAGTACGTGAAGCCTGGGTCGGGCGAAGTGTTGAACGGAAAGCTGCCGGTATTAGCGCCAAGCAGGACATCGAACTGCTCGCCGACCGTCGGCTTGAAGCCATTGACCAGGCTAACGTCGAGCGTGCCATCGAGAGTGGCCAGATTGCTGACAACCAACTGGCTGTATCCGCTGCCGGGCGTGGCGCCGCCGAGCAGTTCCTCGAAAGTTGCGGCGTGCTCCTGCATGTAATTACCAGCGATGGTGAGGATTCCTGGCGAATCGCCGGCGCGTTCGGCGCCTGCCACATTATCGATATTGCCGGCGATCATGCCCGTGCCGCTGAGAATGCCGCCGTTGATCTGGTAGGTGTTGGCGAGGTTGAGCGAGCCATCGACTTTGGTCTCGCCCGAGTTCTGCGTAATGATGCCGCCAACGGAGAGCGTGGCGGCGGCGACGACCGCAACGCTGGCATTGTTCGTGATGAAGGTGTTGTTGAGGGCCAGAGTCTGTCCGGGAGCGTCGGCGGCGATCGTGCCATTGTTGATCAGCCGCCCGCCTCCGCCGTTATTGAATGTCGCGCCGTAGCCGTGGAGTTTGGCGGTGGGGCCGAGAGTCAGGCTGGCATTGCCATCGTTGAAGCGGATGCCATTGGAGGTTCCCGTCATGTTGATGGTGCCGTTGACGGTATTGGCATTGAACAACAAGGCGTAGGCGCCGCCGCTGAACGTGAGATTGCCGTTGATGGTGGCATTGCTGAGATAATTGTTGCCGTTGGCGGCAAAGCTGAAGCCGGCGCCGGTAGCGGCGGCGAAGCTGCCCGTGAGGCTGCCGCCGTCGACGATCACCGTGCCCGAGTCGGCATGAACGACGGCGTTGTTGCCGTTGAGCTGCCCTCCGATGGAAAGCGTCCCGCCGCTAATCCCTTCATAGACTCCATTGCCGCCGAGATTCGTGGTCTCAAGGTAAAGCGTCTGCCCGCTCACGTCGCCAGCGACGATCCCGTTATTGACAAGCGTTCCGCCGCCCCCGTTGTTGTAGGTGATGCCGAAGCCGTGCAGCGTTCCGGTCAACGTCAAACTGGCATTGCTGTCGTTGAAGCGGATGCCGTTGCTTGTGCTGGCCATGTTGATATTGCCGCTGACCGAATTGGCGTTGTACACGAGCGCGTATCCGCCCTGGCCGAAGGTCAAGTCGCTGGCGATCGTGGCGTTCGAGATATAGTTGCTGCCGTTAGCGGCAAAGCTCAGCCCCGTGCCCGTGCTGGTCCCGAGCGTGCCAGTGACGCCGCCGCCGTTGATCTCGACGATGCTATTTGGGTTGTTATCGACGTTCACCTTCAACCCGCCGCCGTTGATGACCGCTCCGATCGATAGAATGCCGCCGTTCTTGGCCTCCAACACGCCACTGCCGGTCAGGTTGGTGTTGTTGATCGCCAGCGTGTTGCCGGCCGAGTCGGCAGAGATGGTGCCGTTGTCGACGAGCGTGCCACCGCCGCCGTTGTTGTACGTCATTCCGAAGCCGTGCAGCGTTCCGGTCAACGTCAAACTGGCATTGCCGTCGTTGAAGCGGATGCCGTTGCTCGTTCCGGCCATCGCGATATTGTGAGCGGAGTTGGCGTTGACGAGCAGGAGGTAGTCGGCGTTGCCGAAGGTGAGGTCGGCGTTGGCGACGACGCGGTGAAAC
>DASZFO010000340.1 GCA_035939775.1 Pirellulales bacterium
TTCCTGGCAGTACGGCCGCCGGTATGCCCGGTCATCATTCACACCAGCAATGGCTCGCGTTCGGACTGGATGATCGGCGAGTTCGAGCTAGTGCCGCATCCACGCTAAATCTTGGGGTTGGCGACCCCCGCGAGTTCATGGACACTCCGCGGCACAAGGAGGTGTCCCATGAACAAGAAGTATATCGTCCGGCTGTCGGATGATGAACGTGGCGTCTGCCGGGATATCGTCAAGCGGCTCAAGGGGACGTCGGAGAAAGTGAATCGGGCCCAAATCCTACTCAAGGCGGATGCGGATGGGCCGAGTTGGCCGGATGCAAAGATCGCGGAGGCGTATGGTTGCTCAGTGCGGACCGTGGAGAATCTTCGTGAGCGGTTGGTCACAACGGGCTTTGATTCCGCGTTGGAACGCAAGAAACGTGCGCCGCCGCCGACGCCGCGCAAGCTTGATGGCGTGGGGGAAGCGAAGCTGATCGCGATGCGGCTGGGGAAGCCGCCGGCGGGGTATGGCCGGTGGTCGTTGCAGTTGTTGGCCGATGAGCTGGCGGTGTTGGAAGTGGTCCCTTCGATCTGCGCGGAGACGGTCCGCAAGACGCTAAAAAAAATGGCATGACCAAGCGCAAGATCCAGTATTGGGTGATTCCGCCCGACCAGGATGCCGAGTTCGTGGCCGACATGGAAAACGTGCTTGAAACCTATGCGGAAGCGTATGATCCGCAGCAACCGGTGCTCTGCATGGACGAGCAACCGGTGCAATTGCTGAAGGAGACGAAGGTGCCGATCGCCGCGACGAAAAAGCATGCGAACCTTCTCGATTACGAATACGAACGCAACGGCACGGCGAGCATTTTCATGTTCGCGGAACCGCTGTCGGGCTTTCGACAGGCAACCGCCCGAGAGCGTCGGACCAAGGTCGACTGGGCGATCGAAGTGGCCCAGTTGTTGGACACGCGTTACGCCACATGCCCGAAGGTGACGCTCGTGTGCGACAACCTCAACACGCACACGAAGGGGGCGTTCTACACGGCGTTCCCGCCCGAGCAAGCGCGGGCGTATATCAAGCGGATCAACTATTGCCACACGCCTAAACACGGCAGTTGGCTGAACATTGCCGAATGCGAGTTGAGTTGCCTGACGAGCCAATGCCTGAGCGGCCGCCGCATCGGAGAACTGCCACTGCTGCAATCGGAGATCGGGATCTGGGCCGACAAGACCAACGCCAAACAACGCGGCGTGGACTGGCAATTTAGAATCGACGACGCCCGGACAAAACTGAAGCGGCTGTACCCGAAAATTAAGAGTGGATGAGGCACTAGGTCGACTCCAATTCTTCGCTTTCATCCACGCCCTGCCGGTGATCGCGGACAGCACGAGCGCGATTCCTGCGTTCGATGGCAAGCACGACGAATACGGCCAGCAAGGCCAGCACGCAGAGGATGAACAGCTTTGGCATGAGCTGGGGGCCGTTGCCGACAATGCGCTCCGAGCCCGGGCGGCCGGGCAAGTACTCGACTTGAATGCTGGCCCCGGCCGCTGGCGCCAGCCAGTAGGTCGCGAGCAGGTC
>DASZFO010000341.1 GCA_035939775.1 Pirellulales bacterium
AATGCCAAGGGCGTTCACGACGCCTTCGCGGATATTTACGAAACCCGTTTCAGCTATGCGTTCTAACTTGTGGCGGCTCGTCGCCCGACGGGCCGATCGGATAAACCACCATTGGTCCAAGAACTAACGAGCGCTCGGCGCTCGACTTCGGAGGGAAAACCATGAAGACGATGATTGTGGCTCTGGCGACGGTGGCGGGGCTGGCGCTCCAGGTCCCGTCCGTCGCGAAGGCCGGCGACTGCTGCGCGTGCTGCGGCTGCCAATGCCCCTGCGAAATGACTTGCCATCTGGTCAAGTACATGAAGAAGGTCACCGTGAACTGCTACGGCTGCAAGTGCAATGACTTCTGCATCCCGGGGCCGAGCTGCCCCGGCTGCAAGCACTGCGAAGGCTGCTGCGACTGCGGCTGTGAACCCAAATGCGGTTGCGACAGTGAGTGCAATCAAAAGCCGGACTGTCACTTGACATGGCGCGATTGGTGCCCGACCTGCGCCTGCCCGCACACGGCCAAGCAACTCGTGAAGTATGAAGTGACGAAGGAAATTCCGGCCTACAAGTGGGTCACGGAACCGCTCTGTTGCGGTTGCGCCGAAAAGGCGAAGGCGGAAGACAAGAACGTCCCCGCTCCGGCCCCGCCGGCGCCGCAGAAATCCGCGGACGTGCCTCCCTCACCGTCCCTATCCTTTGCCCTGCCAAAGCGCTAGTCATATTGAAGTGCGGCGACCGAAATCGCACCTTACATGCGAACAGGGTTGTTGACGGCCGTGCGTGTCTCGCACCGACACGCACGGCCGTCTTATTGTAGCAGGCACGCTCTGCGTGCCGTCCGCCACGAGGCACAAAGGCCGATGCCGGAGCCAATATCGCGTAAGAAGTGACGGCACACGGAGTGGGCCTACTGCTTTGGCACCGTGCCGGTGAACACATAGGCTTGCAGCACGACCAAGAGTCCCATTAGGCAGGCCAGGGCGAGGCTGTGCCAAAAGACGAATCGCAGAATTTGCGATTCGCTGCCGGCTTGTCCGGTGGTTGACGCACTGACGACGATGCTCTGGGCATCGATCATCTTGCCCATCACGCCGCCGGTGCTGTTCGAGGTGGCGATCAATACGGGGCTCAAGCCAAGCTGCTGGGCCGTGATTTTTTGCAGATCGCCGAATAGCGCATTCGACGACGTGTCGGAACCCGTCAGCGCCACGCCGAGCCAACCCAGCAGCGGCGCAAAGAACGGATACAGCACGCCCGTGTGCGTGAAGGCCAGCCCGAGCGTCGCGTCGCTGCCGCTATAGCGCGTCACGTAGGCCAAGGCCAACATGCAGGCGATCGTGAACAGCGGCCGCGCCAGTGCCCGCAACGTGCGGCCGAATGTCTTCACGAACCGCGCGGGCGAGATGCCGAGCCAAACCGCCGACACGAGGGCCGCCAGGAGCACGCTCGTTCCCGTCGCAGTTAGCCAGTTGAACCTGAAGACAGCGCTCTCCGGCTTGACCGGTGGCCGGATAACGGGCGGGCTGCGGAACACGTGGTTGTGCAGCGGGCCAATCTCGAAGTTGACGACCGTTCGACCCGTGAGCGCCGTCGGCTGCTCCCACCACGCCGGCGGCTTCGGGATGAGCCCTGCTTGCCGCGCCTTCGTGTCGCGATCCGCAAGGTCCTTGGGGCTCGCGCCACCGTCGAGCAGCGTGCGCACTTGCGGAATGCCCCAGAGGAACACGAATACCGACAGCAATAGCCACGGCGCCCACGCTCTCGCCATTTCGCGACCGCTAGACGCGGGAGGATGTAAAAAACGACGGAGTAAAATGTTTGAAGTGCGCGATGATTGTGATCGTGCTGCTTCCACCGGATTGGGAATCCCGCTCGGCTCATCGGGAAAGCGCCAGACGGAGCGCGGCTTCCAGAATCGCAAGAATAGGGTCATCGCCGCAAGCGAGACCAGCCCGCCCGCCACGTCCACGAGCATCGGTCCGAAAAGCTGCGAGACGGTAAACTGCACGGCCGCGAAACTTCCGCCGGCCACCAGCACGGCCGGCCACACTTCGCGCAGCCCGCGCCAGCCCGAGATCGTCACCACCATCCAGGCGGGCACCAGCATTGAGAACAGCGGCAACTGCCGCCCCGCCATGACGCTGATCACGTCGGGCGAAATGCCGGTCACCTGCCCGAGCGTGATGATCGGAATTCCCAGCGAGCCGAAAGCGACCGGCGCCGTGTTTGCCAACAGGGCCAATCCCGCCGCATAAAGCGGCGGGAAGCCGACGCCAATCATCAACGCCGATGAGATGGCCACCGGCGCGCCGAATCCCGCGCAGCCTTCCATGAACGCCCCGAAGTTGAACGCGATCAAGAGCGCTTGAATCCGCCGATCGGGCGACAGGGCCGCCACGGAACTCTTGATCTTCTCGAATTGCCCCGCCTCGACCGTCAGCGTGTACAGAAACACGGCGGCAAACACGATCCAGCCGATGGGAAACAGTCCGAAGCAGGCCCCATAGCCAGCCGCGGCCAGCGCCATTTGCTTCGGCATTCCGAAACCATAAACGGCAACGACAAGCGCCGTCGCCAATCCGGCCGCCGCCGCCTTCGGCGCCGACCAGCGCATCAGCCCAAGCAATCCCAGCAGCACCACGATCGGCAGCGCCGCCAACAGAGTCGAGATCACCTCGGAGCCGGACGGATTATAGCTCTGCGTCCAGTCCATGATGACTTTTGGAATAGCGGAGGTTGTCGTCAGGCGCCGAGCGGCGCCAGACCGAAAAGTGTACTCCTCGCGCGCCGCTTAAGAAAGTCGCCACGCGGCACCGGACGAGTATGCTAATGTCATCGCTTCCTCAGTCAACTCCTCCGTGGCACACCGGTGGTTGTAGCCTTGCCGATGTGACGCACCACGGAAAGCCGCCCGGGTCGAAAGGCTCTTTCGCCATCGCCGCGCCGCTGATACGATGCGTTGCTCAACCCCGAAGGAGCTGAAATGACCGGCCTTCGCCAACGGTTTCTCGGCCTCTGTCTGCCGCCAATTCTGTTCTGCATGACGGACTTCACCCTTACGCTGGTCGGTCAGCCAGCCGGATACTGGGAGGGTAACCGGACCGGCATTATTGAAGGCTCACCGACCTTTCACTACCTGCTGACGCTCCACCCTGCCGCGTTCGTGATCGGAGTGTTGGTCTGGATCGCGATTTTCGTCGCGCTCCTGCTCCTGCTGCCGGACACGCCGGCGTTGATTACGAGTATCGCAATTGTCCTCGGCCACACCGCGGGGACGGCGGCGTGGCTCAGGGGTAAATTCATGTTCGATTACCAAATCATTGTCGGATTGTTCCTCCTCGCCGCAGTTTCGATCGGCTTGGGGATTCGTTGGGGTTGGCAGGCGAGTCCCAAGGAGCCGTTGCATCTTGGCCGGTTGCAGAGCCTATCGCGGTGGACAATGATTGCGGTCCTCGCAGCCATTGCGGTTTACTTGTTCTTATGGCCGAGAACGGTCAGCGGTTGAGCGGAGATAGACGCCCGCCCCAGCGCCGAGCCATCGTCGCCGCGCCGATTGTGAGCAGCGCTAGCAGGGCTGATGACGGTTCGGGCACTGCCGACGGATTGCCGTTCAGCGTGGCGCCATTCACGAACGGTCCGGCGGGAATCGGATCGCCGCTGAATCCTTCCGCGCTCGGCGGATCCGAACTCGATGAACCTGGTGAGCCAGAGGCGAACGGCGTGGTTGGTTGCAACGAACTCGCCAGCACGAAGCCACTAGATTGGCCGAGCGGCCCGCTGAGAGCGGAGCCGAGCGGATTACCGCTGGAATCAGAAGCGTCGATCGTCAATGTCGCTGGAGACATTGCAGTGCCGCCGATCACCAGCGCGCTTTGAATGATGTGATTGACGGTGAGATCCTTTCCCGCGTTCACTTGAGTGCTGCCCGTGCCGTCGATGCCGCCGACTTGCTGGTTCGTGCCGGAGACGAGTATCCCCGGCGCCGCGCTGCTGTTGCTGATGTTCACTCGGCCGGAACCGGACGCCAATGCCGAAACGGAGCCGGCTAACTCGAGAGTTGCGCCGGCCGCGATCGTTACGTTGACTCCTGTGCCGACCATGGCCGATCCGGAAGTGACATCGAACTTCACCGTGCCGCCGTTGATGTTCAGCGTCGTGCCGGAGTTGAAACTCTGCGGGCCGGAGATGGTCGCCGTGCCGGAGTCCTGTTTCGTGAACGTGCCGGTGAGGCTGAAACCGCCGCTGATGGTGCTCGTGCCGCTGCCACTCAGAGTCCCGCCGCCGGCAACGAGCTGACCGCCCGTGACGTTCAATTTGCCGAGCACGTTCGTGTCGCCGGACGTTTGGGTGTATCCGCCGATCACGTTGAGTATGCTTCCCGCGGCGGCGCGCAGCGTGCCCGTGTTGAGAAAGCCGCTCGCGTTGGGGTGGATCGTCAGCGAAGTCGGCTGGTCGGCGATGATCGTGCCGTTGTTGGTCAGGGCCATCATGCCGACGCCGATGTCGCCGGTGCCGCGCACGGTTTGGCTCGCGCCGATCGTGAGCCGATCCAAGCCGTTCGCGGCAATGATCTGGTTGAGCGTGCTATTCTTCATGATCACCGAGCCGGTCCCGCCGAGCGTCACGCTGCCGCTGAGCAGTTTGATCGTGGTGACGGAATGCAAGGCGGGTATGGTCATGGTGCCATTGTTGGTGATCGCGCCGATCAGGTCGAGGGTCGAACCTTCTTTCTGGGCAATGTCGGCGTTGTTGGTCACGGTGTTCAGAATGGCTTCATCGACGACGCGGATGAAGCCCGCGCCAGTGTTGCCCAGCGCGCCGCCATTGATCGTCGCGCCATTTTGCAGGTCGACCTCGGAGCCCATGCCAAGGGCCTGGATGATGCCGGCTGTGTTCGTGTAGATTCCGCCGTTGAGCGCGAGAGTGGAGCCGTTGCTGGCTTGCAAGATGCCGCCGTTGATGACGCCGCCGGAGTTGGGCGAGATCGTGATTCCAGGGGCCGCGTTGGAATCGATCGTGCCATCGTTGGTGAGCGACATCATATTCAGGCCGATCAGGCCGGTGCCGTTGATCGTGTTGTCGAGGTTGATGAGCCGCTCGTTGCCGACCACGCCGGAAATGTTGCTGCTGCCATTCAGCGAGACCGTCCCGCCGCCGCTGAGCGTGACCGTGCCTCCGCCGCCGTCGAGTTGCAAGTCGGAATTGCCCACCGGGCCCCCGACGAGGCTTATCAAGCCGGCGTTGTCATAGGTCCCGCCGGTCTCGAGTTTGAGCGTGCTATTGACGGCGACCACGATCGCGCCGCCGGCCGGATTGTTCACCGTGCCGCCGA
>DASZFO010000342.1 GCA_035939775.1 Pirellulales bacterium
GGGTGGCCGGGGCTGGACCGAAGGGAAGCCCCGGTTCGCGGGCCCACCGGGGCTTCGGCTGCGCCTCCAGCCCCGGCCACCCGTTCGTCATTCGGCATTACCGATTCCTCATTTCCCGAGCATCTCTTTCCGCACGCTGGCGAGATCGACGCCGAGCGTGATCTTTGCCAATCGCGCCAATGCCGCCAGGTCGCCTTGGACATGGAACGTGCGGTGATGGTGCTTGAGTGATTGTCCGGGGGCCAGTTCGGCGGCAGGGGAGAGCGATTCGACTTCGTAAAACGCCCCCAGCGGCGCGCGGCCGGCGCCCGGCGGGCCGTCGTTATAGCTGTTGAGCGCGTCGCCGACGAACGGATGCTTCTGCGGCACCTCCCAGGCGTTGTTCATGTAAAGATGGTCGGCAGGATTGGCCGGCATGTCGAAATTCACCAGAGTCAACACGCCCGCTTGAAAGTCGATCGACCCGGCGATCGGTTTCACGCGCCGCTGAGAGACGCCGATCTTGGCGCGATAATGACTGTCGCCGCGGAACAAAATCGCCGCGGGCGTAACCTTCAACCGCTCGGGTGGAACCAGGCCGAAGTAATCGGCCTTCACCACCGGTCCGAGTTTGCTTTCGTCTCCCGAGCGATAGGGAACGACGATGACCGTCTCGGGCCCGGAAACCATCATGCCCAGGATCCAGATCGAGACCAGACCGCCGTCTCTCTTCATCGCCGGACCGCGGTTGGTGACAGAATTATCGGATTCGAATCCAACTGCGTGCAGCTTACCCTCGGCGAGCGCGCTCTGGGCGTCCGGGCCGAACGACGCCCCAAAGTCGTTGATCCCAAGCAACCGAACGTTGCGGTTCGCCGCCAGATCGAACTCGGTCTTGGCCGCATTTGCCAGACGCATGGAGCGCTCCATGCGGCAGACGGGGTCGGTCGGGCTCGAGGCGACCTGAAAGGCGCCATCGTTCATCGCCGGCGGCGTATACCAGTTGGCGAGTTCTTGCTTTGCGCCAGGGGCGAACCAGAGGCTGAATTGCCCTCCTTCGGGACTAAGCCAAATCCGGTCCTCGCCGCCGTAGTTGTTGAATTGGGCGTTTTTTTGGCCCGCTTCGATGAACGCGCGGTTGATCCAGCCGAGACTCCGCCCGTCTTCGCCGTCGCAGGTCGAAGTCATCACGCGGCCTTGATACTCAGGGCAAATCGCCACGCGGGCGGCGCCGTCGATCAGCTCGATCACCTTGGTGTGCTTCGCCAGAAACTCTTTCGCTTGCCGATAGGTCATGGAATCTCCCTTCGCGTCTGTGCCAGCAGGTTCGGCGGCTCCCGCGATCGCGGCGGGAAACAGAATCGCCAGCGACGCAAGCGCCGCCGCGTGAGAAAACGTGCCGATGAGTCGGGTCATGGGTGAGGCTCCGGGTGGCGGGATCAGGAGTCGGATTTGGGATTCTCGATTTTGGATTTTGGATTGGGAGGCGGGGATTGAGATTCGAGTTTAGTATCGTACCATCCCCACGCGACGAGGAGGAGCGCTACGGCGAAGTATCCGCCGGCGATATACAGCGGCGTTTGGCCCTTGGCCGCAGCCGGCAATTCCGGCAGATTCCAAGGTACGATCAGTCCGCCATCGGCCAGCGGCGAGTGAATCACTCCGAATAGCGCGCAAGCGCCGGCGATCGCGAAATACAACGCCGCGCTCAGCAACCGCCGATCGATGAGACCAGCTAATGCCGAAGCCCAGAGCAAGCTTGTGAGGATGAATCCATTGGCTAGGAAGCGCAGGGTCTCGAGCTTCTCGGCGAAGCTCGGCGCCAAACTCGCCGCGGCGATTCCCTTGCTGGTCAGCGCCGCATCGCCGAAGATTTGATCGACGTGGATCATCACGAGCCTCGCCATCGCCGGTACGCATGCCAAGGCCACGGCAGGGTAATGTTTTATCGGAGTGGCGTGGAAGCTCTGCGCCGTGATTTCCAGGCCGACGAAAACGAGAATCGGAAGGACGGCCGGCTGTGGAATGAGATTGTAAAGATAGCCGAAGTAGCCGATCAATCCGGCTGATCCCATGAAGACGGCCGTGGCCAGCGTGTAAGCCGCGCGGCCTCCCATCGCTTTATAAGCGGGATGGCCGATATAGGGCGTCGTTTGTGCGACGCCCCCGCAGCAACCGGCGGCCAGCGTGGCCAGCGCTTCCACGGCGATGATTCGGCCCGTATCGTATTCGTCACCGGCGGCCGCGGCGCTCTCCGTGCAATCGATCCCGCCGATCACGGTGGCCAACGCAAACGGGATCACGATCGGCAAATACTGAACCATGTCGTGCCAGGCCGCGAGCCACTCGAAGCGAAACGCCTCGATCCATTGCGTGGGCCAGAGCGCATCGGCCGCCTTGACGTCGGCGGCGCTCACCGTCTGTCCGAGAATGCCAGTCGCCTTCATTGCGTAGAAAATCGCCCCGCCAACAAGTAGCGCCGCCAGGGCGCCAGGGATGCGCCCGGGAAATTCGACGCGGGCGGTCAGAGTCGCGAGGATCACCACCAGCGCCACCATGCCGACCACCGGATATCGCAGCACGTCCAACAGCGGCAAAAAACTGATCATCACCAGCGCGATGGCGGTGAGCGAACCGAGAAGTCCCGCCCGCGGGACACAGCGGCGAATCCAGCCCGACCCCAGCGCGCAGACCATCTTGAAGGCCCCCGTGGCCACCAATGCGCACATGCCGATGTGCCAGGTGTGCCGGGCCGCTTCCAGCTCAGATAGCCCGCGCCCCCGAGCGGCCAGAAACGCCGGCCCAAGAACGAATAGCGCCATCCCTAGCGTGCTCGGCGTGTCGAGTCCCAGCGGCATGGCGGTCACGTCGTCGCGGCCGGTCCGGCGGGCCAATCGAAACGCCATCCAGGTGTAAATCACATCGCCGATCACGATCCCGATCACCGTGCCGGGAACCATATGGTCGAGGGCAAACCGGGCCGGAATCCCGAAGGCGGCGAGAATCCCGACCATCGCGGTCAGCACCGCCAAATTGTCTAACATCAAGCCGAAAAAGGCGTTAATGTCGCCAGGAACAGCCCATTTGTAGCGCGACACGGCAAACCTGCTGCAGAAGGGATGCGAGCGCGGCATCCCGACCGCATCGCAACGGGGTTTGAGTGTAAAGCGACGAGCCCCGTGCTGTCAATTTGGCGGGCATAAATAGTATAATGGGTGCCGAACCCTTCGAACTCTGTCCCGTAGAAGCAGATGAGTTCCGCCATCAAAGCCAAGCGAGCCAACGACGCAGCGACGCCGCGATGGTCCGAAATGACCGACGAGCAATTGTTGCTCGCCTATCGGAGGGAAGCAGCGGCGGGTGCCTTCGAGACGTTGGTTCGCCGCTACGAACGGGAGCTGTTTAGCTACCTGTTTCGCTACCTCGGTGATGCGGCGATGGCGGAGGACGCATTCCAGGCCACATTCCTCCAGGTGCATTTGAAGCGCGAGCAGTTTGAAGAGGGGCGAAAGGTCCGGCCCTGGCTATACACGATCGCCACCAACCAATCGATCGATGCCCAACGCCGGAACAAGCGCCATCGAATCCTGAGCTTGGATCGGCGGGGTAGTTCGCAGGAAAGCGAGGAGACCGGTTCGCTGGTCGAGTTGTTGCAGAGCCGCGAACCGGAGGCCAGTTCGAATCTGGAACGAGAAGAGCGCCGCGAGTGGATTCGCGAAGCCGTCCAGAATTTGCCCGAGCCGCTCCGCGGCGCGGTCGCCTTGGTGTATTACCAGGGGATCAAGTATCGCGAGGCGGCGGAGATTCTGGGGATCCCGGTCGGCACGGTGAAGAGCCGGCTCAATGCCGCTTTGCACCGGCTGAGTGAAGCTTGGAATCAAACACGTTCGTTGGAAAAATGACAGAATCAATTCAACACGATTTGTTGGGCTACTTGCTCGACGCGCTCGAACCGGAGGAGCGCGAATTGGTCGAGATGGAACTCGAGCGCGACCCGGGCCTTCGCGACCAGCTCGACACGCTCCGGCGCGGTTTACTCGTTTTGCGAGACGAGGCTTGCGAGCCCCCGGCCGGGCTTGCGGCTCGCACTTGCGAATTCGTCGCCCGCGAGCGGCAAACGATCGCGGCGCGCGAGCTTCAGCCCCTCGGCACCACATCGGCGGAAAGGAATGGGCGATTGGCGGAAAAAAAGGGGGCCCGCGAGCCGCTGGGGCCGTCGGGCCGATCATGGCGGCCGATCGACATCGCCGTGGCGCTGGCGGTTTGCGTGGCCGGCGCGGCCTTGGTTTTCCCTTGGCTCCACGCCAGCCGCGTGAATGCCCAAATAGCGGCCTGCGCCAACAAGCTCCGCGACATTGGGCTGGCGCTCACCGGTTATAGCGAGCGGCATAACGCATTGTTCCCGCAAGTGGCCGAAAGCGGCAATCTGGCGACCGCCGGGATCTATGCGCCGATGCTCGTCGATACCGGCTTTCTCAGCAACCCGCGAACCGTGATTTGCCCTGGCTCGCTGCTGGCCGATCAGGCGGCCTTCCGCATCCCAACGCTCGACGAAATCCGCCAGGCGAAGGCCGACCGCCTGGCCGAGCTGCGCCGGGTGATGGGGGGCAGCTATGGCTATGCCCTGGGCTATCGCGATGAAAATGGCAAATACAAGCCGACCCGCAATCTCTATCGCGAGCGGTTCGCGCTGGTGTCGGATGTGCCGGCGGACGATTTGACCAGCAGCACGAATCACGGCCGCGGCGGCCTCAATGTGCTGCTGGAAGACGGGCACGTCGTCTATCTGCGGACCTGCCATCTCGACGGCTCGAGCGACGACATCTTTACCAACGATCTCGGCCAGGTCGCCCCCGGCTGCCACGTAAACGACGCCGTAATCGTCCGCAGCGACGTTTCGCCGTGAGGGGCTCGGCTCCGCCGGCTTTCATGCTGATGACAACTCGCCCGTCGGCTCTTCTCGCTCGATCCTCCTGCCTTATACCATCTCGTGAGCCAATCGCGGCACGCACCAATTCACCACGCCCGGTGACAATTCCGATGGCAGAGGAAACGAAGATTGGGGTGCTGGTCCAGGAGACGGAGAGGGCGCGGTGAAGCTGCGGCGCTCTGCTCGAGACTCGCTTCTCAGGGGATGATCGATCTCACAGTGAACCGAACTCCTTTGTGCCATCCGACTCCGGGCGGATACCCGGGCAGTCCAGTAACAACGTTCGTGCGCGTCACCCGATCGGTCGTTTCGAGCAACCCCATATTCCCTTCCCGCGTGACGAAGATGAATGCCGCATTCGCGT
>DASZFO010000343.1 GCA_035939775.1 Pirellulales bacterium
TTCCGGTGGTGATTCGCGCGGTGACGATGCTAGCGACAGTGATCCTGGCGACGGGGTTTCGCGTGCCACCAGCGCATCGGCCACAGCCCGCGCGGAAGCGGGACGTTGGCGGGGGTCTTTTTGGAGGGAATGCAGGATCGCGCGTTCGACGGCCGGGTCGACGTCAGCCACCAGCTCGGCCGGGGGACGCGGCGACGATGCTGCGTGCGCTCGATTCAACTCCTCGATCGAGCCGCTCTTGTGCACCGGTTGGCCCGTGAACGCTTCGTAGAGGATCAGCCCCAGCGAGTAGAGGTCGCTCTGGATCGTTGTCTCGCCGCGCGCCAATTGTTCGGGCGCCATGTAGGCCGGCGTGCCGGCAATCTCGCCGACGCCGCTTGCACTGCCCTCCAGGCGTGCCAGGCCGAAGTCGGTGATGCGTGCCTGGCCCCGGCCGTCGATCATGACGTTGGCCGGCTTCAGATCTCGGTGCAAAACCCCCTTCTCGTGAGCCGCCGCCAGACCCGCGCAAAGCTGCTGGGCAATCTCGATGCCCTTGTCCCTGGGCAAACGCCCGATGCGGCGCAGCAAACCTTGCAGATCCTCGCCGTCGATGTACTCCATCGACAGAAAGTGCTGACCATCTGCCTCGTCGATGTCAAATACCCGGCAAACGTTGGGATGAGCGAGCTGCCGGGACAGGCGCACCTCGCTCACAAATAACTGAAAGCGCCTCGAACTCTCGGCGACGCCGCGCGGCAGGAATTTGAGCGCCACCGGATGACCGAGCTTCAAGTCATCGGCGCGATAGACGCCTCCCATGCCGCCCCGGCCGGCGAGGGACACGATGCGATAGCGGTCGGCGATTATGGTTCCCGGCAGGAACCGGCCATGAGCGGACAAATCCGGGTCGGAAATCGACGGGGAAGCGCTGGCGTTCTTCGAACGGTTGTGATCGACCGTTGCATCCGGCCCCGGCACGAGCACGCCGCCGCAGGCCGAGCAGCACTTGCTGTCAGCGTCGTTTTCGGCGGAGCAGGCGGGGCAGGTTTTCATGGGTCATTCGGCCCCCTTCGCGGCGCCGAATCTCCCTAGCCGTTTGGTCATCATCGCAACGATTTCGAGAATGGAGTGATTTTAGCAGAGCGGCTTCGAAATACGACCGGCGAGTCGAGTTTGAACGGCGAAGAGAGCTGCCAGGCAAGTGGTTTACGGCAAACGCGACAAAACCGTCTGGCAGTACGGTACGCAGTTTGAATACTTGCGGGACAGCATGATTCCAAGTAAAAAGCTCCCCGTCGAAAACGACGATGAGCTTTCTTAGAAAGCATGTCGGGGCGACTGGACGCCGTTAGAACTTTTTGTCGCAGGAGTCAGGGGCTGGGAAGCCAGACTGCGGCAATGCCTGAACGATGGAGCCACATCCCAATAGTCTTGCGTCATAGGTTGGACTCGCCCTCGCTCACGTGTCGGGCTCCACAAACAAATCGTACTCTGCAAAAATGGGAATGCGCCCTTGTACAAGCGCATGATTGAATTACCGACTCCCCGTGGTTATCGGAAGATGGTGGATCCTCTGGCGACACGAATCGAGGAATTAACTCCTTAGCCAGTTCTTTGAGAGAATACGTTACGCGTGTCGATTTCGGCCTAGTCATGACCATGACAGGAGACGGCCCCTGGCAACAAGGCAAGACGACCAAGTTCAAGTCGATCACAGAGATCAAAGACGCCGATACCGTGAATTTCAGCCTGTTCATGGTGGACACGGACGGCAAGGAACAGCCGATGGTAAAGATCACATACAAGCGGAAGAAGTGAGACCGCGCGACGGCGTTGCTTTTGCCCCGGTGTTCAAGGGAGGCTGGTGGTCGTGGCGCACCCTCTGCCACAGAAATCCAATGCCAGGGAGCCAACATGAGTGTGAAGAAAGAAGCCTCCGGACGCCGTTCCGGCCAGGTTGAGGTCGAGGTCCCCGGCAGCACCCAGTCTGCGGCGGAGCGACGATCGGCAGAAGCCGAGTTGCGTACGTTGATCGCCAAATTCGCGCCCAAGCGGCTACGGCTCATAACCGCCATGCGACGGTCACTTCGAAAGCGCCTGCCCACCGCCTATGAGGTGGTGTATGAATATCGCGCCTGGTTCGTCATCAGCTATTCACCCAGCGAGCGCGGGTACGAGGGCGTTCTTGCCATCCGCGGGGACGAGAAGGGCGTGAAGTTCTACTTCAATCGTGGTAAGGAGCTGCCGGACCCTCAGAAACTGTTGCAGGGGGCCGCCAGCCAGGTGCGTTCGATTGACGTGGAGGGCGCGTCCACACTCGCTCGTCCGGCGGTCGCGCGCCTGATCGATGAGGCCATCGCTCGAAATCCCGTGCCGTTTGCATGCGCCGGACGCGGGCCGGTGGTCATTCGTTCGGCAGCGGGCAAGCAGCGTAGGCGTGGCCTTGCCTAACTGAGTCGGGTCGGAAGCTCACAAAGTTGCCACCGCAAAACAAGCGACGGGATTTGAACTAAGTTTTACCAAAGACACAAAGGAGTTCCGTCACTTTTCCTTGTGATTTCGACCATCGTGCAATGCCATTTGAACACGCTCGTCGATCTGTAACTCTCGTCCCCACAATGAGAAAGCCCTTCGACGTTCTCGCCGAAGGGCTTCTTCCTGAAAACAGTCGGGGCGAGAGGATTTGAACCTCCGACCCCCTGGTCCCAAACCAGGTGCGCTAGCCAGACTGCGCTACGCCCCGAAGTCGTTCCATCATAGCAGTAAGAAGCCCGCCCGAAAACTCGGCCGCGATTTGATGCGGGAACGATGCCGTCGTGGATATTGCACGAAATTGGCCGGCGGTCCCTGCCCGGCTCGGAATTCCGGCGAATTCCGCTACAATTCGGACATTTCGCCCGCCCGATTGGTTCGCCGATTCCGTTGACTTCATTCGGAGCCACTGCTTGAAAAGCTGGCACAAGATCGCGGCCGTTGGAATGCTCCTGCATCTCATGCCGCCTGCGGTGGGCTCGCTCATTGTCATGCTGCTGGCGGCTGGGCAGGTCGAAGCTCAGACCGCACGGCCGAACGTCTTGTTCATCTTCAGCGACGATCACGCTTATCAGGCGATCGGCGCTTATGGCCATGGTTTGAACTCGACGCCGAACATCGATCGGCTGGCAGCCGAAGGGATGCGGTTCGATCGCTGCCTCACCACAAACTCGCTTTGCGGGCCGAGCCGCGCTTGCTTGCTCACCGGCAAGTACAGTCACATGAACCACTTTTACAACAACACCAACAGCCGCTTCGACGGCTCGCAGGTGACGTTTCCCAAATTGCTCCAACAAGCTGGTTATCAGACCGCCATCATCGGCAAATGGCATCTGGAAACCGACCCGACCGGCTTCGACTTTTGGGAGATTCTTCCCGGCCAAGGACAATACTACAATCCGCCGATGATCCTGAACGGCCAAAGAGTCAAGAAGCCAGGCTATGTCACGGAGATCATCACGGACGATTGCCTCGATTGGCTGCGCAACAAGCGCGACAAATCGAAGCCGTTCATCTTGATGTGCCAGCACAAGGCGCCGCATCGCGAGTGGGAGCCGGCGCTGGCGCACATGGCCGACTACGACGGCGTCAAGTTTCCCGAGCCGCCGACGCTATTCGACGACTACGCGGGCCGCGGCAAGGCCGAGCATGAGCAGGACATGATGATCGGCCGCACGCTGACGCCGCGCGATTTGAAGCTCACTCCGCCGCCAACAATGAACGCCGGACAGAGAAAGATCTGGGACGCATATTACGAGCCGCGGAATGCCCAATTCCGCGAGCAGAATCCGCGCGGGCAAGATTTGGTCCGCTGGAAGTATCAGCGGTACATGCACGACTATCTGGCGACAATCTCGTCCGTCGATGAAAGCGTGGGCAGGCTGCTCGACTATCTCGACAACGAGGGACTCGCGCAGAATACGATCGTCGTCTATTCATCCGATCAGGGATTCTTCCTCGGCGAGCACGGCTGGTTCGACAAGCGTTGGATTTTCGAGGAATCGCTCCGGACGCCTCTATTGATCCGCTGGCCGGGCGTCGTGAAGCCGAGGAGCACCAACGCCGACATCGTGTCGAACCTCGATTTCGCCGAGACGCTGCTCGACGCGGCGGGCGTCGCCGTACCGGCCGAAATGCAAGGCCGAAGCCTCGTGCCGATTCTCAAGGGACAAACGCCCGCCGACTGGCGAAAGGGCTTTTACTACCATTACTACGAGCATCCGGGACCGCATAACGTGGCGAAGCAGTACGGCATCATCACCGACCGCTATAAGCTGGTTCATTTTTATGAACCGGAATTCAACTACTGGGAATTGTTCGATTTGAAGAACGACCCCCGCGAGCTTCGCAGCGTCTACGACGAGCCGAAGTATATCGCGGCGCGGAAAGACCTGCATGAGCAGCTCGATCGCTTGCGGATCGAACTGAAAGAGCAGTCCGAAGACCCGCCAGAGAGCTTGATCCCAAGCCCGGGACGTGCTCCAAAGACGCCGCCGGCGCAACCGAAGCGCTTGGAATAGTGTTCATATATATACTATCGACGCGCCGAAGACCAAATCCAGTTTCAGTCGAAGTAGTTGATCGCGTTCAACCGGCTCTGGCTACGACGGGCATGGGTTGACCGGCCAACAGCGACCGAAGACGGTCGAACTCTTCGCTAGTTGAGAATTGGATAACAATCTTGCCGCGGCCTTTGGCCGTTTCTCGGATCGACACTTTCGTGCCAAGCGATTCGCGCAGCTCTTGTTCGAGTGCGGCAAGGTTTTGGCCCCGGCCCCGCGACGATCGCGATGTCTTGCCGGTGGCGGGCGCGTCGGCATCGTTCGATTGGATCTGCTCTTGGACAGCCTGCTCGGTCGCGCGAACGCTCAATCCCTCGGCTTGAATTCGCTGGCAGAAGGCAACCTGCTCGCGTTCGTCGCCCAGCGGCAGGAGCGCGCGAGCGTGGCCTGGCGAGACGGCGCCGCTGCGGATTGCGTCCTGCACGGTCGCGGGCAGCTCGAGCAGCCGGATCAGATTGGCGATCGTTGAGCGATCGATATTGAGCCGTCCAGCCAATTCCTCCTGAGTGCATTGGTATCGCTCGATGTACTGCTCGAAAGAGGCCGCCTTTTCGAGTGAATTGAGGTCCTTTCGTTGCAAGTTCTCGACGATCGCCAGCTCGGCCACCTGCCGATCGTCGGCATCGCGCAACTGCACGGTCACTTCCATCCAACCCGCTTTCACCGCCGCCCGAAGCCGGCGCTCGCCGGCGATCAATTGATAGCGCTCTCCGACACGGCGCACCAGAATCGGCTGGATCAGTCCGTGCTCGGTTAGGCTATCGGCCAGGGCAGCGATTTCTTGCTCGTCGAATTCGCGGCGCGGTTGAAATGGATTGCGTTCGATGTCGTGGACGCTGATCGTTAGCTGGCCATTGCCGGCGCTTTCACTGCTAGCATTCGCGGACGCGCCGCCGTCGGCGGCCGAATCGTCGGACGGAACGTGCAATGCGAGATGATCGGTGCGTTGCGGTTCGGCATAGGAACGGCCCAACAAGGCTTCCAAGCCCCGGCCGAGACGTCGTTCTTTACTCATGGTCCAGTACCTCCATGCAAAGCTCGACGTAGGCATAGGCACCGCGGCTCCGCGGGGCATAGTCCAAGACGGGCTTTCCGTGGCTAGGGGCCTCGGAGACCGCTACGTCGCGAGGGATGATAGTGAAATACACAATTTCTCCGAAGAAATCGCGAACCTCTTGTTCCACTTCGTGGGTCAGCTCCAAGGTGTGGTCATACATCGTCAGAACAATGCCACCGAATTGAAGCCGGCCTGGCTGCTCGCTCATTACTCGCCGAATGACTTCGATCATTTGAGCCAATCCCTCCATCGCAAAATACTCGCATTGGATCGGCATAATCACTTCAGTGGAGTTGGCCAGCGCCATGCGCGTGAGCTGCCCGAGGGAGGGCGGGCAATCGATCAATACGAAATCGTAGCCGCTCATTCCGGTCGCCAAATGCATTCGCAATGTGGCGGCGTCGTCTTCCGCCGCCTGGGCTAATGCCTCGATATCCTTGAAGCTGCGGCTGCCAGGGAGAAGTTCCAGGCCGTCAATCCTTGTCCGACAAAGTGACTCTCGCAGCGGCAGACGTGAGACGAGCGGGTGATGATCGGTCGGACGTTCACCCAGGCCCGTCGTCGCATTGCACTGCGGATCGAGATCGATCAGCAGAGTGCGCGAACCGGCCTTGGCCAATCCAGCCGCCAGATTGACGGCCGTGGTCGTCTTGCCGACGCCTCCTTTTTGATTGGCGATGCACAAGATGCGGCCCATGGACGAGACAAGGATGAAGTGCGAAGGATGAAATAGGAAGAACGAGTGACGGGAGTGCCGAGCGGAAAACGGTCATCATGCGATTGCGGGGCGGAATTGTAGCGATCACTGGCCAAGATGCGGAATGGCAATCGCCGTGAATGCAAAATCGGATCGCGTTTCACGTGGAACGCTACGGAATACCCGATTCGCCTGTTTCACGTGAAACACGCGATTTGCGAAGTCGATAAGGACCGCCCAAACGGGTTTCACGTGAAACGCAATACGGAGAAAAGTCGCGCACTGGGAACGGGCAACTTCGCGGCCGACGCTGCTGGCGTCAGCCACAGCCGCGGCTGCCGAGTCGTGGGTCCGGAGCCCCAACCCCGAAAACTCATTCCAGCGGATTGATGACTAACCCGCTCAGAAGCTTTGGATAGAAATACGTGCTCTTGGCAGGCATCCGTTCGCCATGTTGGCTGATAGCGCGGATATGGTCGACGGTGGCCGGCATGACGAGTGCCGCAAGGGAGAATTCATCGGTTTCGAGGCCTTCGACCACCTCTTCAACGAGGTGCACGTATCGCGGCTTTGGCAAGTCTTTGGATGCTAGCAGCGTATCGATTACAAGGCGGTGCAAGAGCGACACTCCAAGACCTTGCCAATCCGAGGTATGCTCGCCGGCCACGTCCGCCATCCGCTTGGCGCCTGCGTCTGTGAGCCGAGCGACGGTCCACCGCTCGTCGGCATGCGTGAACAGCCCGAGCGTTCCCTGATTTCGCTCGGACTCAAGTTCTCTCCAGATGGTTTGAGCCAGATCGGACCCTTCGCCCGCCACACGGGTCGCAAAATGTGGTCCAAGTTTCTGAGCCAAATCCGCGGATGTCATTTTTGGCAAATCTCGAAACAATCGGTGGGTCGGCATCACGATCAAGCCCGGGTCGTTCATAGCGATAAACATCATCAGCACGAAATTCGCGGGATGGTCCG
>DASZFO010000344.1 GCA_035939775.1 Pirellulales bacterium
TGCTTTCATGACGAGATTTCCATCGCGCGCCCTGTTGCGCACGACGCTCCTCGCCGCATTCGTTGGCGTTGCCGCGTTTGGAAGCGGCAGTTCTGCATTTGGCCAGCTTAACTTTTGGTGGGATCCCGCCGGTGTATCGCCGGCAACCGGCGGATCGGGCGTGTGGGACGCGTTGTCTCCCGACTGGCTTACTCCGGCGATTAACTCGCCGCTGCCTGCGGTGCCTTGGGTTAACGGCAATATCGCGAATTTCTCGGGCACCGCCGGCACGGTTACCGTCGGCGCTCCGATCACAGCCGATCAAATCAATTTCAATACGACCGGCTACACGATTGCGGCCTCTGGCGGCAACACTCTGACTCTCGGCGGCGCAACGCCGACGATCGACGCCGGATCGGGAACCGCCAACACGTTTCTTTCGACAATCAGCGCCAATATCTCGGCGGCGAATCCGGTAAACATCGTGGATACTTTTACGGGAACCGGCAACACCCCCAACAACATCCTCAACCTGACTGGCACGACCAGCTTTGCCTCCGGCACGCTGACCATCACTTCGAGCAGCGTCGCCTCGGAGCTTTTCAACGTCGCTATTCCGCAGCCTTTGACTCTCTCGACGCTGAACTTCTCCACGCCGGCTGCCAACAACACGTATTTGATCGGTACCGTCACCCTAGCGGGCGCTCTGCCCACCGGTACCCTCGGCACGCTCAATCTAACGGGAACGACACCGACGATCACCTTCGGCGCACCCAGCGGCCCGAAATCCGGCGGAGCGTTCATTTACGACAACATTTCCGCGACGAATCAAGTTCAGCTCATCGCGAATACCGCCCTGGGACAGACGCCGGTGCTCAACTTCGCTGGCACTTCGAACTCATTCGGCGGAGGACTCCTGCTGACCGACAACCTGCCCCAGAATGGAGCCGGCTCTTGGACAACGACCACGGGAGGAGTGGCTTCAGGACAACACGCCGTCGCGCGGTTCAACTTCAATACGCCGAACGCAGGCGGCGGCTCAGGGGCCGCGAGTGAAATCGACGTGGCGGCTAACGGTCTGATCATCACGGATACGGGCGGTGCCCCGGGCTTCACGCTCAATCTAGCCAACGACATCCATCTCAATTCGAACGGCGTTGTCCCCGATAGCGGATTCTTTATCACGGCTATCGGCGCGACGAAGGCCTCCACCGGAGCGACTCATATCAATTACTCCGGGAGAATGTATGGCGACGGCAGCGTCTTGATCGGCAACGACCTCGTCCGTGGGTCCGGCGGCGCCGGAATGACGATCTTTAGCGGCACTCCCAAGACCTTCACGGGGAAAGTCGTCTACAACGGGACTTACAACACGAGCACCCACGCGATCGCCGTCTTGCTGATGGGGGCCAAGAATGTGCTCCCGACCGACTCGACCTTCGCGTTGCAGTTTGGTTTTTCCGACGGCGAAGCGGCCGGCTCGGAGCAGAACAACAACCTTGGCTCGGTGGATCTCAACGGCTACAGCCAGACGATCGCCTCGTTGACATCTAGCGTCACGCTGAACTCGAAAATCAATGGAATCACGACCAGCTATAACGGTCCGACCACGGCCACCCAGGATGCAATTCCGACGTTGACCATCAACGGCAGTAGCAACGATTGGTACACCGGGGGGCTCGGCACGGCACAGAACTTCGGTCCGCTGTATCCTAACTTGCCTGTTGCCTACAACAAGGTCGCCCTGACGCGGACTGGCACCGGCGGCACGACGCTCGGGGCATCGCCGAACGGAACGAACAATGGGAATTCATCGGACTACGTCGGCGACACAAAAGTCGAGCAAGCCGCTTCGCTGATCGCCGGCTCCGTGACCGCGTTTAGCCCCAATTCGAACTTCATCGTGAACGACGATGGCGGCAACGCCGCGCTCGACCTGAACGGATATAGCGACACGATCAATTCGCTGGCTGGAACGGGCACGGTTAGAAACAATCTGAACCAGGTCAACTACAACGGCTCAGGTTTGCAATATACGACGAACGGCGGCGCTGCCGGGCACAGTGCTGTTTTAACGATCGGCAGCACCGGCAGCGTTAATGCCAATCCGTCGCCGACAACGACGTTTTCCGGAGTCATCTCGGACGGCGGCGGCGGCCTCGGGTCGGCTGGCACGCTCGGCATCATCATGGGTGGCAATGGGACCCAGATCCTAGCCGGGACCAACACCTACACCGGACCGACGACCATCAATGCCGGCACCCTCTCGCTTGCCTCCACCGGCTCACTTGCCGCTGGGAGCGCGGTGACGATCAACGGTGGCGGCACGTTGGCCGGCTCCGGCACGGCCAATGGCCCAGTGACTGTCAACCCGTCGGGAAGAATTGCTCCTGGTGCCGCGACGACGCCGGGGGCGCTGACGGTCGGCAGCTTGACCTTCACGGGCGGCGGCGTCTACGGTTGGAAAATCAACGATGCAACCGCCGCCTCGGGGACCGGCTACGACACGATCAACTCCGCCGGGTCGCTCACGCTGGACGGCACAGTGAGCGCCAGCAGCACGGTCAATATCAAATTAACGTCGCTCGCCGGCGCCGTGCCCGGGACGCCGGCGCACTTTGTTAACACATCGCCCTTTACCTGGGCACTGGGAACATTCAGTTCATTGGCGGGGACTCCGTTCGCCTCCAACTTGTTCAATGTCGACGCGACAGGGTTCAAGGGGGGGAATCTGTTCTCGACATTCAATGTCACGAATCCCGGCCCAGGAGTTCTGGATCTGGTCTACACTCCCGGCACTCCGCCGCCGACCCTTTTTTGGTCGAACGGCGGCGCGGGGGGATTCGGCGCCTGGGCCCCGAGCGGCGGCATGGCCTGGAATAACGGCTCGTCGAACGGGCCTTGGAGTTCGGCGGCCGGCGCTGATTTCAATATCGGCTCGGGGACCGTTACCTTGAGCGGTGCGATTTCGGCCCCGCTCATCACTTTCGATGTGGACGGCTACACGATCGCCGGCGGCGGCAATGCGCTGAGCGCCACCAGCGGCTTCAGTTCGCTCACGGTGCAGGTGACGAATGCCGGCACCACCGGGACGATCGGCGGGTCGATCACGTCGCCGCTGCAGGTGATCGGCAATGGGACCCTGGTATTGACCGGCAACAATTCCTTCGGTGGCGGCGACGTCACCGTGAGCGGCGGAACGCTACAAGGCAACATTTCCAGCCTCGGCGGCAACGGCGGGACGACGAGCAATACGAGCATCACCAACAACACGACGGTCGTTTTCGATCAGGCGACCGATGCGACTTATGCCGGCACGATGTCCGGCAGCGGCGTCTTCGTCAAGCAGAATGCGGGGACGCTAACTTTATCCGGCACGAATTCCTACGGCGGTGGAACGACGATCAAGGCGGGCGCTCTCAGCATTTCCGACAACAGCAATCTGGGGAGTTCCTCTGGAGGTGTGACCTTCGACGGCGGAACACTGCGCACCACGCTTGCTTCTTCGCTCTCGATTACGCGGCCCATAACGGTGACGGCCAATGGCGGCACGCTCACCGACGTTGCTCAAGCCGTCAACTTGTTCAGCGGTGGCGCGACGATTGCCGGTGGCGCCACGTTCACGAAAAACGGGCCAGGCACCCTCCAGATCCTCAGCGCCGGCTGGAGCGGCTCGGGCACGATCGTCATCAACCAAGGTTCATTGGTCGTCGGGAATGAAACCGATCTCAATTCCAATCCCAGCAGCTTTCTGGGCAACAACTCGCTAACCCTTAATACGGGAACGACGATGGAGATTGCGGCCGGGACCGACGCGGGCGGATCGCTGGCCATTCCGGGGCTCACCTTGAACGGAAACGTTACGTTCTCGCTTTACAAGACCGGCGGCAATAGTGGCCTCGGTCCCTTGAATGCGAGCGTGGTAGCCCCCACGGTGATCAGCGGTGGCACGATTCATGTGGGTGGAGTTATCTCAAGCAGCCTTGCTCAGTCATCGTTGTTTTCCTTCGGGGCCGTCACGCTCAACGGCGATACGACGATCCAAACGGATTCCAACTCGACTGACCAGACCGGTGTGAGCTTCACCGGCATTCTAACGGACAACGGGCATACGATGACGTTCCTTGGTCAAGGCAACTCCTCCATTCAGCAGACGCCGGGCGCCGGCGTGTCGATTGGCGGCGCCTCAAACGGCGCGCCGACCATCACCGGCAATTGGATTATCGGCGATGCGGCAGGAACCAACGCCCAGATCGTGGCGGTCAATGCCCAGGGGGCCCTCAACCCGAGCAACAGCTTTACCACCGGCAACGTCACTGTGAATACGGGCAGCCAATTGTTTTTCGAGCCTCGTTTGGCAACTTACGGGGCGACCAGCGGCGTACAGAACCTCACGGTCTCCGGCCAAGGTCCGTTCATCCCCAACGCCGTCGGCAACGATGTATTTGACGGGTCGATCAAGTTGCTGGGAGACGCGAAGGTCAATTTGACCGCCAACATCCACACGACGTTCGCCAGCCCGGTACTACTGCAATTGCAGTCGGGGTCCGCGGTTCAGCTCACCAAGCTGACCTTTAATGGTCCCGTCAGCGGTTCCTTCCCATTGACAATTCACGCCGACGATTTTGCCAGCGTCGTTTTCAACGGGGTGAATAATCTAACCGGTTCGACGATCATGACGGGGGGCGAGTTGGATGTGAATGCCGGCTCGTCCATGGGGACCGGCGATTTGACGATGAATCAGCACAAGGGGCGCAACACGGCGGTGGCCCTCAGCAATGCCGCCCAGTCGATCGGCAATTTGTCGAGTATCTACGATGGATCGAATACGCCGGTATTCCAAACGATCACTCTGAACGGCACGGTGCTGTCGATTCACCAAACGTTGGCCGCCGATTATGGCGACAATCTGGCCGACGGCGCGACGGCAATGGGAAGCGATTCGATCATCACCGGTTCCGGGAGCATCGTTTTGGCAGTCGGCAGCACGGCGGAACTCTCGCTCAGCTCGCCGAACAACAGCTACACCGGTTCGACGACGATCAACGCCGGCTCGTTAGCCATCTCGACCGATAGCAACTTGGGCATGGCCCCCACGTCCTCCACGCCAGGTCAGTTGACCGTCAATGGCGGCCAGTTCCACGCGACCGGCGGAGGGCCGCTGGTGCTCGCTCCGACGCGCGGATTCACCGCGGGTCCCGACGGCGGAACGCTTCTCACCGATGCCGGAACACCGCTGACCATTCAGGGGATCACGACGTTTTCCAACGCCGCTGCGACGCTCAATATCGCGGCCGGCAGTTATGTGAAACTGAATGCCTCGACCAATGCGGCCTCGGTCACCCCCGGCTCGAGCATCACGGTAGCCTCCGGCGCCACACTGGAGTTGGCCGGCAGCGCCTCGGCCCTAAGCGATGGCAGCACGCAACACAACGTGAACGTCGTCAACAACAGCGCGGCGGCCGGCGGTGGTTTGCGGGTCTCCGGCACACATCAGAAAGTCGGCGCGATTTCCGGCAGCGGAAACACGGTGATCGACGCGGGGAGCGATCTTACCGCCAACAGCGTGCAACAAACTTCGCTTGTGATCGGCGGCACCGCGGGCAGCCCGGCCCTCGTGACGATTCGCGCGAGCGACAACAACGGCAATCCTCTCGCCGATACGGCTTCCGGCGGAAGCGGTCTAGCGCTGGCCGGGTCGATCGCGACGAGCGAGCCATTTGCCGCGGGGATCGATGGCGGTTCAAAGTTGATCATCCGTGGCGCAACCGCGACTTCGGCCAGCGCGTCCGCGTTGCTGCCGGGCGGCGGAGTCAATTTTGGCGGCGAACTGACTGCGGTTCCGGAACCATCCTCGATCCTGTTGGCAGCGTTGGCGGCGTTCAGTTTTGCTGGTGTCGGCTGGCGTCGGAATCGCCGGTCTAGGCAGGTCATTTAGAGCCTGTCCGAAAACGGCCGGGGACTGTCCCCTTTTGCAGAGTCTTCGGAGCAAAAGGGGACTGTCCCCATCTCCGCGGCCGTTTTCGGATAGGCTCTTAAGTACGCAAGTAGGGAAACATTCTCATGGAAGTAATGCGAGCCGACGAGTTTCGAGTGCAGGCCGGTCTGGGAATTTGCAAAGCGCCGCCGCGGCGCGAAAGCCCGCGGCGCCTGGCGCGGTTTCGCGCGTTCACGTTGGTTGAATTGCTAGTCGTCATTGCGATCATTGGGATTTTGATCGCCCTCTTATTGCCGGCGATCCAGGCCGCCCGCGAGGCTGCGCGGCGCACGCAATGCGCCAACAATCTGCGGCAGATCGGCTTGGGGATGCAAAACCACGTCTCCTCGTTCCGAGCGTTTCCGCCGGGGCAAAAGCGGGCTTGCCCGAGTTGTCAGAAGTTCTCCTGGTGCGCGTACTTCCTCGATTTCATGGAGCAGAAGACGACTTCGCGGCAGATCAACTACGCAGACAACGTGCATTCGCCCAACAACGCGTCGGCCGTGAATCAGGTGATCGCGGTTTACCTTTGCCCGAGTGCAGCTCGGATCCAGAAGACGCGGGGCCCCGACAACCGCATTAGGATGTTTCCAGACCCAGAGGGAATGACAATCGATAATGGCGGCGGAATGGGATGCACGGATTACGGTGGCATCGACGGCCCAAACACCGGAATCAAGAGCTTGGCCAACCAACTTTATTACCCGTCGCACCGAGGTATCCTGCTAATCATCGACGACAACGACGCTGTGAATATTGAGTCGCACCGCGTTCCGATTCGAGAGATTACCGACGGAACTTCCAAGACGATTCTGGTGGCTGAATCGACCGGACGAGGCGCCACTCCTGATGCTTCCAACTCGGGCAAATGGCACGACCGCGGCGCGTGGGCGGAAGGGGCGAACATTTTCACGATCGCCCACCCTGTCAATTATCTGCCGGGGAATGACGACGGAACGGGATTGACGGATGGCCGGGAGATCTTCTCCGATCACCCCGGCGGCGCGCAGGTGGTGATGTGCGACAACTCGGTTCACTTTCTCGACGAGGAAACCGACATGCAGGTCGTGGCCGCCCTCGCCAGCCGCGATGGCCGCGAGACCATCCCCTCGAATGTCGTCAAGTGAGGGCGTTTGCGAGTTCGGGCTTGGGACCGCGCTGTGGCCCAACCGGCAACTTCGATGCGGGAATCCCCTTTGGCCCTGCAAATCCGCGCGGTAGAGTTGATTTCGAACGGCCGATGGCGCAAAATAGGCCGATTCCATGCGCGGAGAGGAAAGGATTGCCCGCATTGGGGCCGCCGGCATCCCCTTCCGTGATTGCAACGATTCTGATTTCTCGATACCGCTTTGAGGAGATTCATCATGAAGAAAGCTGTGGCATTGTCGCTTGTCGGCGTTTTCCTGGGGGCGAGCCTGTTCGTTTCTCCAGCCAGCGCCTTGCCCCCGTTCAAGAAGGCGTTTGAAGATAAGTATGTCACCAATAGCAGCAGCGAGGGATTCAAGGATGCGTTCAAGGCGGCCAGTTGCAACACCTGCCACGTGAAGGGCAAGGATAAGAAGAGCCGCAACGCCTACGGCGCGGCGCTGGCTAAGATCACCGGCGGCCATGCCAAGAAGGACCTCGATGACGCCAAAGCTAGCGGCGGCGACGACGCACAAAAAGCCAAAATGGCCGAAATCCTCAAGAAGCTGGATGATGCCTTCGCCAAGGTCGAAGGGCAAAAATCACCTTCCGGCGATACCTATGGCGACCTGATCAAGGCGGGCAAGCTCCCGGCTGGGACGTAACAAATACGAATTACAAAGTACGAAGTACGAAATTGAATGACGCCGGGCGATGGCGATATCGCCCGGCGTCACGTTTTTTGGCGGATCGGCGCAGCGAGTGTGAAAGCGATAGCCCAAAAAGTCGAAGCTCTTGCTCGTTTTGCCGCAAGGGCTTATGATACCACGCTTTAACCTTGTCATTGCGGGCGGTCGGCAGCACCGGCCGCTTTTCATTTTCGGGGCGACATTGTGAATCTTCTCTATTCGATTGTCATCCCGCTCTTTGCCGCGGGCGCGGATGCCGCCGGCGGAGCAGGTAATGCTGGCGGGGCGGCGGGCGCGGGCGACGGCGGGCCATCAATTCTGCCGTACACCTTGATCCTGATCCTGTTCCTCGGCTACTTCATCGTGTGGCGGCCGGAGAAGAAGAAGCAGCGGGAATACAAAGACCAGTTGGCTTCCATCAAGAAAAATGATCGCGTGGTCACGATCGGCGGCATCTACGGAGTCGTGGCCAACGTCAACCGCGAGGCGGACAAGGTCACGCTCAAAGTAGATGACAACACCAAGATCGATTTCACGCTCGGGGCGATCTCCCGAATCATCTCGGCCGAAACCGCCGGCGACAAAGACAAAGACAAAGAACCCGCCAAGAACTAGCGGCGAATCCAAAACCCCAAATCCGTTCCATTAAAGCCGAATGCAGCAGACCACGGATTGCACGGATGACACGGATATTTTGAACAGGGCCAAATCCATTTCTTGCCCGATCTTATCCGTGAAATCCGTGTAATCCGTGGTTCTCTCCTTCAAACCGCTTAACTGCTACAAAATCCCAACCTCAAAATTCAAAATCTCATGCTCTGGCATTCGTTATTGAGCCCATTGTTTGCCCAAGCCGACCAGGCGGCTCCCGGCGCTTGGTATGAAGAGCCTTGGTTCCTGGTCGTTTCCGTCCTGCTGATCTTGATCGTCCCCTACATGCTGGGGGAAATGATCTCGCGCAAGCTGCGGATGCCGGATTACGGCTGGAAGATCGGGTTGATCTTTGTCGCCATTGTCGCCGGGATCGCGATCGACGTCACGCGTTGGCCGCCGCGGCTGGGAATCGACCTGAAAGGGGGCGTCAAGCTGATCTACGAGCTGGACCAGAGCAAGCTGCGCTCGGTCAACGTCGATCAGTTGCTCAAGCTCCTGGCCGACGAGGCCAACAAGGCGGGCGCCTATGGCAAGAAAAAGGCCGAGGTGATCCCGCTCGGCGAGGGTCGGCTGGAAATCAAGCTGCCGACCGCCGATGCCGAGAAGGCCGACAAGGTCGAAGCGGCCCTGGCCAAGCTGGATTTGAAGAGCAAACTGGGCGTCACGTTGTCGTCTGCTGAGCGCCGCTCGACCGATGGCGGCATTTCGCTCACCTACCAAGCCGAGCACGACGCCGGCGCGGTCGACATGGAAAAGCTGGTCACCGCGATCGTCAAGCGTGTGAATCCGGGCGGGCAGCGCGAAGTGGCAATCAGAAAAATTGGAAACGACCAGATCGAAGTCGCCATCCCCGACGTCGATAAGGCCGAGATCGATTTGATCAAGACGAAGATTTCGAGCGCCGGGGCGCTCGAATTCCGGATCGTCGCCGATAGCCGCTTTCCCGATCATGCCGAAGCGATCGACGCGGCCAAGGCAGACCTCCAGAGCCGCTCCAACGAGGTCAGCAATGGCGAGCAGATCGTCGCTCAATGGGTCGATTTGCCGAAGAAGGTCGAAGATAGGGGAGGAAAGTCGACCTGGTTGATACGCACCATCAATGGACAAAAACAGGTCCTGGTGATGCGCGACCCGTACGACGTCACCGGCGGTTACCTTTCCAACGCCTCCTCGAGCGTCGGCGAGGAGGGAAACCAGGTGAACTTCAGCTTCAATAGCGAAGGCGCCTCGCGTTTCGGAGAGTTGACGGGCCAAAACCTTCCCGATCCGGTCAGCGGCGTGGGGCGCGATTTGGCGATCGTGCTCGATGGCACGCTCACGTCGGCCGCCACGATCCGCAGCCGAATCTCCGATAGCGGCCGGATCACCGGCAGCTTCAGCGACCAGGACGTCAACATCATCGTCGACGTGCTCAACGCCGGCGCCTTACCCGCCGCGCTGCAAAAGGAGCCGGTGAGCGAAGAGCGGATCAGCGCCGAATTGGGCCAGGACACGATCCAAAACAGCTTCATCTCGATGATCGCCTCGACCGCCGCGGTGCTGCTGTTCATGTTGTTCTACTATCGCTTCGCGGGGATCGTGGCGAACGCGGCGGTGATCTTCAACCTGGTGCTGGTGCTGGCGCTGATGATCGTGTTCAAGGCCGCGTTCACGCTCGCCGGCCTGGCCGGCCTGGTGCTGAGCGTCGGAATGGCGGTCGATTCGAACGTGCTCATCTACGAGCGGATGCGCGAGGAAAAGGAGCGCGGCGCCGCGTTGCGGATGGTGATCCGCAACGGTTTCGGCCGCGCCATGGCGACGATCATCGACACGCACTCGACCACGATCATCACCGGAGTGATCCTGTATGTCATCGGCACGGAGCAATTGCGCGGATTCGCCGTCACGCTCGTGATGGGTCTGGCCGTCAACTTATTCACGGCCGTGTTCTGTGCCCGAGTGGTGTTCGATATTGCCGAACGGCAGCGTTGGCTCACCGAGCTGAAGATGCTCAAGCTGTTCGGCGAGACGAAGATCGATTTCGTCTCGATCATGAAGCCGGCGATCGCCATCTCGATCCTGATCAGCGCGGCCGGCATCGTGGCGGTATGCCTACGCGGATCGACCATTTTGGACGTCGATTTTACGGGGGGATGCGAAGTTCAAATCGCGTTCAATCCCGACAAGGCGGAGGACGTTTCGCAGGTTCGCAAGGCGCTCGATCAGCCGGACGTGGCAAAGATCCTTCCCGATGCCACGGTGAGCGCGGTCACGTCGGCGAAGGGGCAGGAGAACACGCAGTTCGTCATCCGCACCTCGAATGACAAGATTAAGGAAGTCGAGGATGAATTGTCGAAGGTCTTCGGCGACCGGCTGCGGCATTACAAGGCCGCCAAGTTTACGAATCAGCACCGGATCGAAGCGAAGACGCCAGCCCCCAGCGCGCCCGAAGCTGGGCAACCGAAATCGTCCTCCCGTGCGACGACCGGAACGCAGACTCCGAGCGGCGCGCCGCCGCCAGCCGTCCCGCCGACCGCGGAAACGCCGAAACCCGACACCGGCAAGACCGACGCAAACAAGACTGACGCAGGCGACAATAGCAAGTCAGGAAAAAGCGAGAGCGATAACAGCAGAGCCGGCGCGAAAACCGCGCCGGCGCCGGAGCCGAACAAGGGATCGCATCTGCCGCGGTTGGATCGGGTGCTGCTCGCGTTCGCAGCGCCAGATGCGCTGCTGGCGGATGACAACGGGGCGAAGCCAGCGGCCGACGCCCAGAGCAATCCCGCGCCGAAATCGGCTGCCGCAAATGCGAAGACCGCTCCCGATACACAGTCGAACTCGACCAACACCGCCGCGGACGCCAAACCAATAGGCTCATCGCCAGCGGATACGAAGAAGGTTGACGAAACGGCCGGATCCAAATCGGCCGATGCCAAGCCCTCGGTGCCCGAAGCGCCTTCCACTGAGAAGTCGCGATTTGCCGCTCGAGTCTCGGCCGCGCCCGGCCGCGATTCGTTCGTAGGGGGCACGGAGGTCACGCTCCAATTCGACGATCCGATCAAGTTCGACAGCCTCAAGGAATTGCTCGATCAAACGATCGATCCCAAGGAGGTCCAGTATGATCTTTCGAATCCCGAGTATGCGGCCGGGAGCAAAGAGCACGCTTTCAACACCTGGACGCTGCGGCTTTCCGTGCCGCCCGAGCAAGCTTCAGTCATTCTTAGTAACTTCGCCGCCAAGCTGGAGAGCACGCCGGTGTTCCTCGGCGATTCGACGATCGGCAGCCGCGTCGCCGCCGACACCGAGCGAACCGCCATCGTCGCCCTGATCGCCAGCATCGCCATGATCGTGGTCTATATCTGGATTCGGTTCCAGAACGTGATCTACGGGATCGGGGCCGTGGTGGCGCTGGTGCACGACGTGCTAGTGACGGTGGCCGGGGTCGCGCTTAGTTACTACGTCGCGGGTTTCCTCGGCTTCCTGCTCGTCGATCCATTCAAGATCAGTCTGAATGTGGTCGCCGCTTTGCTCACGATCGTGGGTTATTCGATCAGCGATACGATCGTCATTTTCGATCGAATCCGCGAGGTCCGCGGCAAAAGCCCCGACCTGAACGAAGAGATGATCAACAAGAGCGTCAACCAGACTTTGAGCCGGACGGTGCTGACCGTGTTCACCGTGCTGTTGGTGACGATTATCCTCTACATCGCCGGGGGCCAGGCGATCCACGCCTTCGCCTTCACGATGTTGATCGGCCTGATTTCGGGCACCTATAGCTCGGTCTATATCGCAGCCCCCTGCCTGCTGTGGCTCAAGCTGCCGGGCGGACAGGGCAAGTAGGGAGTGGGCAGGAGTCGGCCGACCGCAACGAGCCGGGCGGCGTCAGCCCCCGGAGTTCAAATAGTCGGCGGTAGGCATCACAACTGCCGCGCGGTCCTCGACTGGATCGCGACTTTCTAACTCGATCCAACTTCTGTCCAAGAAACTGCCTGGCAAAGGCTGCCGCGCTTGGCGGATTTACGGGCGGCAATCTCGCGCCCGCTTGCCGTGCCCGCCATTTTCGGGCAGCGTGCCGCCGCCTCCACCCGATAATAGGAGACAGTAGATAGCATGCACTCGACGGTGAATCCGTCTGCTCGTCCGGTGCCGGCATGCAGTCTACTGTCTACTCTTCTAGGGGACAGCGGTGAGTCGGCGCACGAAGTTCATCCTGGTGGCGATCGTAATCGTCGTTGGCTTCGGCCTGGCGTGGCAGTTCCGCAAACGCGGCCCGTCGCTGGTTGACACGGAGCGAACTACGCCGTTTGCCGCACCCAGCCGGCTCGCGCCGGCGGATTTGTCCGTCAATTCGGCAGCGTCGCCCGCGCCCGCCGGACAAGCGGAATCGTCCGCGCCGTTTGTCACTCGCCCGACGAGCGCGGCGCCCGCTTCGCCATCGTCAGCCGCCGCGAACTGGCAACCGCCCGCCCAGACGTCCGCGGCGTCTATCGAGAATTCGGCAGTTCGGCCGAAGCAAGGGGTCGCGGACGACGGCGGCGTGCCAGAGCTTTCGACCGCGTTCACTGGCGGGCGCGATGCAAAAGGCCCCAGTCCGATCGGCGGCGACGGCCCATCGATCGACAGCAGCCCGCGGCTGGAAAGCTCGATCGACTCCGGTTTGGGCCCATCGCACAAAGTGGCCGACGGCGATACGCTAACCCAGTTGGCCCAGCACTACCTGGGTAGCGCCGACCGCTGGCGCGAGCTGTACGAATTCAATCGCGATGTGCTTGCCGATCCCGAGCTGCTGCCGATCGGCGCGGAGCTGCGCATTCCGACCGCCCCTTTCCCCGTCGCGCAAGAAGTGCCGCCAGCCGCGACGCAGCAACCGCTCGCGCGCAACGTGAGCCAGCCGATCAACGCGCCGGAAAACCGTCGGGGACTGTCCCCTTTTGTGGAGTCTTCGGAACAAAAGGGGACTGTCCCCCTCCCCGCGGACGGTTTTCAGGAAGGCCGCCAATCTGAAGCAAGCCTCGCTCCCGTGACGAGCGTTCCCCCGGCGGGCAATGCCGCCCCGGCGCCGACCGACCCACCATCGGCCAGACTGCAAAGGCTGCCGCCGGTTGTTGGCCCTGTCGCTCGAGCGCTCCGTGTCGCGCCGCGGACCTACGTCGTGCAATCGGGTGACACGCTCAATTCGATCGCCGAAAAGCTCTACGGCGATGGCCGCCACGAAGACCTGCTGCGCGAGGCCAACCGCAATCTGCTGCAAAGCGGTCAACCGCTTCAGCCCGGCACGGTGCTCGTCGTGCCACTCGGCGAGCGGCATTAGATTAGGACGAGCGCGGACCGATTAATCCCCCAGCGCCGATTTGCGCATCGACCAGGGGAATCGTTGATCTACAAGGCGCCACGCGATGAATTGCCCGATGTCGGCGCTAACTTGGGTCTCGAGCTTTCGGTCGTCCAGAATCTTGGCCCCTTGCAGGCTGGTCTTGAGGATGTCGAGGAACAGGTCCTGCCGCTTGCGCGCCTCGTCGGGATCGGTCGGCGGCTTGGGACGGAGCGCTCCGAACCGCTTGTAGACGCGCTGGGCATCGTCGAGCGCTCCTTTGTTCCCCTTGTCTCCGCCCACCACGATCAACACCGAAAGCTCGGTTTGGAGCGTCGGGCTGGACAGGGCATTCACGACGCTGATGCCGTGAAAGTTCAACGGCGGCGAGATCAGCACCAGGGCCTTGACGTCTTGCCCTTGCTTGCCGGTGAGCAGCTTGGGCGCGGCCCAATCGTGAACGGCCCAGTTCATCGCCACGACGGCCCCCATGTCGGCGCCGATCACGCACAGCTTTTCGATATTCAGCTCTCCGGCGTTGTTTCTTTCCAGCAGGAATTTCTTCACGGCCTCGACGTCCTGAGTGACCATGGCCTCGAAGCCGGCCTTGCCCATCAAGGCCTGATCGATCGTGCGCAGCTCGGTTCCGGCCCTGATTTGCGTGCTCTTGCCGTGCCCGCGGAGATCGGGAACGACCACGGCATGGCCCTGCTTCTGCATGTCGAAAGCCAATTTTTCGTAATCCGCGCCGCTTCCCTTCCAACCGTGGAGCATGAGGATCGGCACGGCGTCTTTTGGATTCTCGCTGGGCGACGGGTAGTACGTCGCCTCCATTTGCAGGCCGTCGTTCGTCTCGAGTTGAATTGTCTTCGGCTTTGGCGGGCCCTCCGCCTTTCCCGCGGCTCCGGTGGGATCGTCCGCACGAGAGTTGCGCGGCGCCAAGCAGACGATCGCCACCGCGCAGCAGAGCAGCAACCCTAGACGACAATCGATCGAGGATCGTGAACAAATGGCGGCGTTGCGACTCATTGCAAGAGCCTCGTTGGCGATGGTGAAAAGAGCGACGACAGGAGCGGTGCGATTCGGTCCGCGAGGCGACGGTCAACTAGCCATAGTCCGTGGAGTAGGCCGCACCAAACCTTCATCCTAAATATGGGTCGTGGGCCAGTCAATGTTGGCCCGAACGATGCAGATTCGATGGATTCCGCAAAATCGGGGCCGATCAAGCGGACTTCGGCAGTTCGCCCTTGGCGGCCGCCGGCAGCCGTGCCCCCAGGAACCGCTCGCGCACGAATTCCTCCTCGGTGTGCCGGGCCCGAGATTTCAAGAGATCACTCCGCGTGACGACGCCGATCACTCGGCTCGGCTGCTGCGGCCGCACAACCAGCAGTCGCCCGACGCCCGCCTGCGCCATCCGCTCCGCCGCCGTTCGGCACGTCTCCTCGGGCGAAATGGTAATGGGCGAACGATTCACGAGATCGAAGGCGATGATGTGGCTCAAATGGCCGTCGCTGCCATCGCCGCCGGCCATCATATTCGACGTCCATTCATCGAGCAGGTCGGTCTTGGTCACGACGCCCAGCAAGCGATCGGATTCATCTACGACGGGATACCCCTGATGCTTTTTCGGTCCGTGCCCCGAAAAGTATTGCAGCACCAACTCCTTGATCGGCAGCGCGGCGGGCACGGAGACGATGTCGGCCGACATCACCTGGCTCACCAACAGGCGTTCCAGCGGATCGACCGAGTATTCCTGGCTCACATGGTAGCCGCGGCGAGCCACCTTTTCCGTCAGAATCGAGCGCTTCATGACGAGCACCGTGAAGCCATGCGCGACGATCGAGCCGATCAACAGCGGCAAAAGCGCGCGGACGTCGTAAGTCGTCTCGAGACCGAAGATCACTCCCGTAAGCGGCGCTCGCATCGTGCCACCCATCACGGCGGCCATGCAGACCAGCGCCCAGAGCCGCGCATCGTGGCCGGGTAGCAGCGTTGCTTCGACGACTCCCAGCATGCTTCCCATCATCAACAGTGGCGCCAGCACTCCCCCGGAAGTTCCAGACCCCAGCGCGATCGACCAGATCAACCCCTTGACGACCATCAGGCCGATTAGCGTTTGAGCGACGTATTTGCCCTGCAATATGCCTTCAATCACTTGATAGCCGACCCCCAGCGCCCGCGGCTCGAAAAAGCCGCCGATTCCGACAACCAATCCTCCCAGCGCCGGCCACCACATCCAGTGGATCGGCAGCCGATGAAAGGCATTTTCCGAAGCGTAAACGGCGGAAGTGAGCGCAAGCGACAAGATTCCGCCGCTCAAGCCGACCAGCAGCGCCGAGAGCAGCGTGGTCAACGTCGGGGAATCGAGATGCGCTGGCACAGGGATCATGGGCATCGCGCCCAGACCCAGGTAAGGGCGCATCAGCGTCGCCGTCGCGCTCGCTAGCGCCACCGGGATCAGGCTCCGCGGCTTCCATTCGAATAGGAGCAACTCGACCGCCAACAAGACGGCGGCCACCGGCGTGCCAAACGTCGCCGCCATTCCGCCGGCCGCACCGGCGACGAGGAGCGTCTTGCGCTCGGCCGGCGTCATGTGAAAAACCTGCGCGACGATCGAGCCCAACGCGCCGCCGGTCATGATGATCGGCCCTTCGGCCCCGAACGGCCCGCCGGAGCCGATCGAGACGGCCGAGGAAAGGGGCTTGAGCACGGCCACCCGCGGCTGCATTCGGCTGGAGCCGATCAAGATCGCTTCGATCGCCTCAGGGATGCCGTGCCCGCGAATCCGTTCGGAACCGTAGCGGGCCATCAGGCCGACGATCAGGCCGCCGACCACCGGCACGAAGATGGCCACCCAGCCGAGCGTGTGCTCCCCGGGAGCGACGAGGTGATCGGGAATCGAGAAATGCTGGAAATAAAAGAGATTGGTGAACAGCCCGATGAGCCGCTGCAGCGCCATCGCCACGACCGCGCACACCAAACCGATCGGGATTGCGAGGCCCGCCAGCCAGAGCAGCCGGTTGTCGGCGGTGAAATCTCCTTTGCCGTCCATCACAACTGAGAGTATCGCGCGAGCTGGTTGCTGCCAACACCCGTCGGTGGGACTGCCGCCCGTTTTTACAGCGCGTTCGTATCGCTCGCAAAATCGGCTCGGGGGTCGTGAGCGTAGAAATTCCGAGCGATGTGCTCCGCCAAGACGGCGATGTATTGGGAGCGAAACTCCGCTTCAGAACGCTCTGAGGCGGCCACGGCCGAATTCGGCGGGTAGATAACCTGCGGCAGCTTCTTTTCCCAAACTTTCTTGCCGCCGTTCTTGACGTCGCAAACCCAGATGTGCACAACCCCGCGACCCTTATACAGGGTCTGCCCCTCATTGAGGCTAAACTGTTCGAGGTCGATGCCGACGACCATGTCGGCTTTGAGCGCCTTGCCGATCTCGCCGTAATCGTTCCAGTTATGCTCGTCGGACCATTCCGCCACCTCGGTCGGACTGATTACCTGGCATTTCTTGACTTTCTCCTTCAAGAGCGATCCCACCGCGTTCGACAGATCGGGAGCGGCGCTCGAGTCGGCGTACTGCAATTGCTCGACCGGCCGACAAACGACGGCGATCCGCTTTCCGCTCAACTGCGAGAACTCGGCCTCGTCGGCGTCTTCGTGAGCGACATACCCCAACGCGGCCAACATGTTGCAACCGCCAATCGCCACTAGCGACAGCAGTCCGAACACGGCGATCCATCCCCGCGCACAGCGGCACAGTGGAAGAGCATCCATTGCGATCCCTCAGAGTTGATGCCAGACATGGGGCAAGAAAGGAGCGGGAGAATAGCCGCATCCGAAACAACCGACAAGAGCAGTTTGGCCCCCGCTGTAACGGCCGTAACGACCCAGGCAGTGGTTTCCGTGCCGTTCCGAATGCGGTCTCTGCCGTTCGGGCTTGGCACTGATTCACGGAACGCAGCAGAGGGCGTACCCTACAGGTCGGCGGCGCAGTCTGCGCAATCAAAAAGCGGCCGGCCTGGGGCCTCATCCGTGGGCCCACGCCAGGCCGGGCGCTCGCGGTGCTCGGCATACGGGATGCCGGCGCCGTTGGTTCGCAATCAGGAATCGTCTTGACTCGCGATCCGTGAAACTGCCTGGGTCAACCGGTGGCCGTAGGCTGACGGTCGTGCGATTTCACGCCAAGGCGAACACTCCGAAGGACGACACGACGAACTGATACCACGCAGTCTCGAACCGTTCTCACTCAGGTTTTGCTTGTTTCTCGCCGCCGGCTGAAAACGCCGCTTCGGCGATCTGGTCGTAGCGGGCTTGTCGGCCGGCTAGGTATTCTTCCCAGCGGTTACGGTCCCAAAGTTCCAAATGATCCTGCACTCCCAACAACACGGCCTCGCGACCCAAACCAGCCAGTTTCGCCAATTCGGGCGGAATGCGAATTCGGCCCTGGCTGTCCAGTTCGGCCGGCTGAGCCTGGGCGTAAAACAAGCGATTGAAGGCCCGCACATCCGGTCCCGCCGGCGAAGCAGCCGCGAGGCGAAGGGCCAACTGGCCGAGCGTTTCCTCCGTGTAAATGGCCAACGATCGATCCGTTCCGGGCGTCACGAAGAGCAATCGATCCGGTCTGGCGCCGAGCAGGTCGCGAAGTCTCTTGGGGATAGCCAATCGCAGCTTTTCATCGATTGCCCGGACAAAAGTGCCGGTCAGCAGCATGTTTCACCACTTATCCCCAATTCTTCCCACAGATGCCCAAAGATACTGATTACTCCGTCGGCGTCAAGGATGTTTGGTTGTACAGTAAATGGCGAATTGGAACCGCGGTTCCGAATGCCTTGTGACGGTTGAGGTTAGATCATTCGCAGAGTTCGAGATAGAGCCGCTCGTAGGCCGCGATCATTCGATCGAGGCGAAAGTGCGCTTCAACCCATTTGCGATTCGTCGCTCCCAATTCCTGCTGAAGCGATTCGTTTGCCGCGACCCGCACAAGGCTCTCGACAAAGGCACTGCGATCTTCGCGATCAACGATCTGCGCAACAGTGTTGGCTCCAAGAGCATCTCGAACTCCCTCCACATCGAATGCGACAACCGGTCGAGCGACTGCCATTGCTTCGAGCACCACATTCGACATTCCTTCCCATTGCGAGGGAGCGACAATCAAGTCGGCGGCCGCGAGAATCTCCGACACATCCTCGCGCCAGCCGACAAGATGAACACGTCCGGCGAGTCGTAATCGCTCAACCCGCCGAGCAATCGCCGCTTCTAATGGACCTTTGCCGACGATGAGCAAGTCGTGATGCGGAAGCCGAGCGAACAAATCGGGCGATCGCTCCACTAGCCATTCGATCCCCTTTTGCTCGTCCAATCGGCCGACGAAAGCGATTGCCCTCCGCCCCGCTGATATGCCAAACCGCGACAGGTCGATCGCGGCAATGGGTTCCTTGTCGAGCGACACGCCATTTGGAATCACGACGATCTTTTCCGCTGGCAATCCGATTCGATCGCGGGCGAAGGCGGCGACTCCTTCGCTGACGGCGACGTGTCGATCGGCCAATCGACCGGCGAATCGCTCCAACGGCCATCGCGACCGACGCCGCGGTTCGGCGACTCGCAATCCCGTCACGATTCTCCCGATTCCCGCCGACCATGCCGCCAGCGGCCCCAGCACATTGGCATGCCAGAGAAACGTTTGCACGATGTCAGGCCGCTCGGCGCGAAACTGCCGCCGCAATTGCTGCAGCACGCGCGGCGCGCTGAGCGGACCGCGGGCCCCCAAAAAGGAAACCGGAACCTGCGCGTCGCCAAGCCTCCACAGCAACCGCGCGGCGCCATCCACGGGTCGAGGGCCAAGACAGCAGACGCTCGTTTCGTGGCCCAATTGCTTCAAACCGATCGCCAGCTCGACGAGACATCGCTCGGCGCCGCCGACGTTCAACTCGGTAATGCAGAAGGCGATTCGCAGCGGCATAACGATGAAGGACGAAGTGCGAAGTACGAAGAACGAGATAAGATGGAATCGCGGCGCGGGCGGTCCACAGGTTCAAGCTCAACTCGATTATACTTGTCGCTCTTGGTTCTTCTTCCTGTTGCTTCGTCTTTCGTACTTCGTCCTCGTACTTCATACTTGTTTTGCCGTGTCTGATCTCGACGCCTACGATTATGACTTGCCGCGGAATTTGATCGCGCAGGAGCCGCTTGCCAATCGGGCGGATGCGCGGCTGTTGGTCGTCGATCGGAGCGGCAGCACGCTTGCGCATAGCCACGTCCGCGATTTGCCGCAGATTCTCAGGCCGGGCGATCTCTTGGTGCTCAACGATACGCGTGTCGTGCCGGCCCGCTTGATCGGCCGACGCACGGCGACGGGCGGGCATTGGGAGGGGCTCTTCCTGCAAGTCGACGAACAGGGGCTGTGGCGGCTGCTGGCCCGATCGCGCGGCAAAATGCCCTGCGGCGAGACGATCACGCTGGTCGATCCGGTATGGAAGGATGACATTCGGCTGCGACTCGTCGAGCGGCTGGAGGGCGGCATCTGGGTCATGAACGCCGAAAGCGGCGAGCCGGCGCTGGCGATTTTGGATCGGCTCGGGCGAGTTCCGTTGCCCCCCTATATTCGTCACGGCGAGATGATGCCGGCTGACCGAGAGCGTTATCAAACCGTTTTTGCCCGCCAACCCGGCGCCGTCGCCGCGCCGACGGCCGGCTTGCACTTCACGCCGGAACTTTTGCGGCGGCTGCAAGAAGCTGGGATCGAAATCTGCTACGTGACACTGCACGTGGGCCTCGACACGTTTCGCCCGGTCACGGTTGACCGGCTCGCCGATCACAAGATGCACAGGGAGTGGGGCCAGATCGACGCGGCGGCGGTCGAGCGAATCGCCGCGTGCCGCGGCCACGGGGGCCGAATCGTGGCCGTCGGCACAACTTCGGTCCGAGTGCTGGAATCCGCAGCGGCGGATGGTCCGTTGAAACCGTGGAGCGGCTGGACGAATCTATTCATCCGACCGCCGTACGCGTTTCGCGCGGTGGACGCCGTGTTGACCAACTTCCATCTCCCGCGGACCACGCTGCTCGTGCTCGTTCGCACATTCGGCGGCGACGACTTGGTCCACCGCGCCTACGAAGAAGCAATCCGGCAGGAGTATCGGTTTTACAGTTACGGCGATGCGATGCTGATTCAGTAGGGGCCAGAGACCAGAGGCCGGGGGCCAGGGAAGAAACCGCCCGTTGGGCGATCGTATGACTCCGCTTGCGCGTCCACCGGCCTCTGGCCCCTGGCCTCCGGCCCCTCTATACTGAGCAACGACAATGGATTGAACTGCTGCTGTACGAGGTGCCACAGATATGCTGGAAGTGCAAACGGAACTTGTGCTGGTCGTGCCGACGGAATTGTTTCACCGGCTCGGGCACTTCCAGGGCTTTTCGGCCGACGTGAACCGCTATCTAGGCGAGTTGCTCAGCCCGCGGAACACGAGCTATCGGCCGCGCGGCGAAGTGGAGCAAGACCCGTCGTTCAAGCAGTTGATCCCCTACGTGATCTTCCGCCATCGCGAGCCGGCGGGGGTAACGACCATCTTTCAATACACCCGAGGCAAGGGAATGGGCGAGGCCCGGCTGCACAGCAAGCAAAGCATCGGCGTTGGCGGGCATATTTCCATCGATGACCGAGTCTCCGAAGCCGCCGTGCCGTATGCCGAAGGGATGCGGCGGGAGCTTGAGGAAGAAGTGATCATCGATAGCCCGGTCGTCGAACGCTGCGTCGGCCTGATCAACGACGACGAGACGCCGGTCGGCCAGGTCCATCTCGGCGTCGTCCACCTGGTCGATGTCGAGCGGCCGGACGTTCAGCCGCGCGAAAGCGAAATCATCGAAGCCGGCTTCCGCCGGGTCGAGCAACTCTTGGCCGACCTGAGCCGGTTCGAAACGTGGTCGCAGATTTGCCTGCGAGCGCTGTATGGGTGAAGTTCGTCGCCGAGCAATTAATTCTATGGAATACACCGCTATTCCCCGCGACACGACGCTTGAAGCCTTCAGGGTGCAGATCGACGTGATGCGTCGGCTCGGCGTGGAGGGGCGGGCCAAGCTGACCTTTGAACTCTGCAAAAACCTTCGCCAGGTGCTGACTGACGGCGTGCGGTTCCGTCATCCTGACTACACCGATGATCAGGTTCGCCTGGCGGTGATCCGCCTTCGATTGGGCGAAAAGCTGTTCCGCAAGGTCTATCCGGGTGTCGAGATCAAACCGTGACGGTCGAAGAGCTGTTCAAGATGCTCTTGGCGTCGCCCTGGTGCAATTCGGCCGTCTCGATTGGGACTATTTGCGCAAATGGGCGGTAGAATTGGATGTGACAGCTTTGCTCGACCAATTGGCCGCCGAGGCGAACCGGGGCAAACCGCCTAAGAGCGAGTGAGCGCAAGTTGCCGACAGAGCCGAAGTCGCATCGCGGCGACACCTTGTCGTCATCCTAACCACCATTTTACCAAATGGATCACCGTGAAGAGGTATCCGACCAAAAACCCCAATCCGCCACCGGAAACCGAGAAGACGACGAGCCATAGAATGATCCGGCTATCCTTCGGCCCCACAATTGCGGTTATTAGCGCGAAGAACACGAGCCCAGCAACCATCCCAACCAGTCGCGGCGACGATCGCATTGCTCCGACCGTGGCTCCCGCGAGAGTTAACCCGGTCATGTTAATGAAAAACCAGAGTTGAATAGTAAGGGGAAGCCCGGCATTCCGAAGAGACACTGACCAAATGACGGCGACCGACAGCCCAATTCCGGCTCCGAGTATTGATGAGGCTATTCGAGCACGTTGGCGAACCGCCAATTGCCGCTTTTCTTCGACGGTAGTCGTCGGCAACTTTGGCGATGTGTATGGATTCGGGTCAGACATCGTCACCTACCGTTGTAAAGAAGGTTGCCGCACAGATTCGACTTTACCCGGATGCTTGCGCAAACGAAATAGTCGATAGACGCGAAATCCTGATATGCCGTTGCAATTGCCGATCTACATGGACAACCACTCGACGACTCGCGTTGATCCGCGGGTGTTGGAGGCGATGTTGCCGTATTTCGACGAGAAATATGGCAATGCGGGGAGCACGAATCATCCATTTGGCTGGGAGGCCAAGGAGTCCGTCGATCGCGCCCGCGAGACCATCGCCGCGACGGTCGGCGCGCAGCCGCGCGAGATCGTGTTCACGAGCGGAGCGACTGAGAGCAACAATCTGGCGATCCGCGGAGTGACGGAGTCGGTCGGCGCACGCGGCAATCAAATCGTTAGCGTCGCGACGGAGCACAAGGCCGTGCTCGATCCGCTCATGCATCTGGGCCGACGCGACTTTGAAATCACGCTGCTTTCGGTCGAGCAGGCCGGCGGCCCGCGGGCCGGCCTCATCTCGCCAGAGCAAGTGGCGGACGCGATCAGCGACAAGACGGCGCTCGTCTCGGTCATGTTGGCGAACAACGAGATCGGCGCGATCCAGCCGATCGCCGAGATTGCCGCCGTCTGCCGCGAGCGCGGCGTGCCGCTGCACTGCGACGCCACGCAAGCGGTCGGCAAGATACAGGTCGACGTCGTGCAGCTCGGGATCGACTTGATGAGTTTTTCGGCCCACAAAGTTTACGGGCCAAAAGGCGTCGGCGCGCTGTTTGTTCGCCGACAGCGACCGGCCGTTAAGCTGGAGCCGCAAATCGACGGCGGCGGGCAAGAACACGGGCTGCGCAGCGGAACGCTCGATGTGCCGGGCATCGTGGGGTTCGGCAAAGCGCTCGAAATTGCCGCGGCCGAGTTGCCCGCCGAAATGAATCGGCTGGCGGCGCTGCGGTCGCGGCTGTACGCGGGGTTGCAAGAACGATTGAGTGGCGTTTCGCTCAACGGGCCGGTCCTGGAAATCCCCGGGCCGCGACTTCCGGGCAATCTCAACCTCTCGTTTGCCTACGTCGATGGCGAGGCATTACTGCTTAACATGCGCGACCTGGCGGTCAGTTCCGGAAGCGCTTGCACTTCCGCGAACCCAGAGCCAAGTCACGTGCTGCGGGCATTGGGAATCGACGAAGACCTGGTCCGCGCCAGCTTGCGATTTGGCTTGGGGCGGTTCAACACCGAGGAAGAGGTCGATTTCGCGATTCTCAAGGTGGTTGAAACGGTCAGCCGTCTGCGGCAATTGAGCAGCCTCGCCTAACAAGCGCAAAAAAACTGGCGGAGCCGCAAATTTTTTGCCGGGTGCCATGGCCACTGCCCTGAGTGGCCACGCGACAGCGCGGTCCCATGCCCACGCAAAGTCGTGAGCATGGCACCCACCCTATCAAAACACTTTGAAGCTCCACTGCTCCACCGGGCCGCGCGGACTCGATCTATCGGCATCAGGCCAGTCCAAGTAAAATTGAGCGATTGGCCCCGCTTTGCTAGCAGTTCATTTCGTTGCCGCAAACCTCAATCGCTCCCCATGTTGCGTTACTTAACCGCCGGTGAATCGCACGGCAAGGCGCTTGTGGCGCTGGTGGACGGCTTCCCAGCCGGCGTGAAAATCGACACGCAGCCGATCGATGTCGAGCTGCACCGCCGCCAAGGGGGCTACGGCCGCGGCGGCCGGCAGCGAATCGAAACGGATAAGGTCGAGATCAAGAGCGGCATTTGGCACGACGTGACGCTCGGCAGCCCAATCGTGCTCGAAGTGGTCAACAAGGACTCCAAGCTCGAACGACTCGGCGATCTGGCCCGGCCGCGCCCCGGCCACGGCGACCTCACTGGGGCGATCAAGTTTCTCGGCTCGATCCGCGCGACGCTGGAACGAGCCAGCGCCCGCGAAACAACGGTTCGCGTGGCCGCAGGGGCGCTCGCCAAGCAATTGCTGGAAGCGTTCGGAATCCGCGCGTTTGGCTATGTCGTCGAGATCGGTGGCGTGGCGATTCCCCCCAAGCCCGGCACGCTCGACGAGCAGCGGGCATTGCGCGACGCGAGCGAGGTCTATTCGCTTAACCCCGAGCAAGACGGCCAGCTCAAGGCGCTGATCGACGAGTGCGGCAAGGAAGGAGATACGCTGGGCGGAGTGGTGGAAACGCGCGTTGAGGGGCTACCGTTTGGACTTGGCTCGCATGCCCAATGGGACCGCAAGCTTGATGGGCGGTTGGCCCAGGCCGTGATGTCGGTGCAGGCGATCAAGGGAGTCGAGATCGGTCTGGGGTTCGAGGCCGCCCGGCGGCGTGGCTCGCATGTGCACGATCCGATTCATTACGACGAGAGCCAAAAGAATTCACCCAATCTCGGCTTCGTCCGCCCGACGAACAATGCCGGCGGTCTCGAGGCCGGAATGACCAACGGCCAGCCCCTCGTGGTCCGGGCGGCAAAGAAGCCGATCAGCACGCTCCGCAAACCGCTCGAATCGATCAACCTTGAGACAAAGCAGCCTGAGGCCGCCTCCTACGAGCGGAGCGACGTGTGCGCCGTTTCCGCGGCCAGTGTGATCGTTGAAAACGTCGTGGCCTTCGAGGTTGCCGGGGCGCTTATCGATAAGTTCGGCGGCGACAGCCTCGGGGAAATGCAGGCGCGGTATGACATGTTCCTTAAGATGGCGAGAGAGAGATGATGCTGATATGACGAATGCCAAATGACGAATGTCTAAAGAATGACGAAGCACGAATGAACGAACCACGAATGACGAATCGCAGGCGGAAATCGAGTCGTTCGGCATTCGGACATTCGTCATTCCGAACACGGAGGTTCGCATGCACGATCGAACGCGACGGGTGCTTTGCCGGGCCGGATTCTTGGCCCTCTGCGTGCTGCCGACGGCGGCAGTCTTCGCGTGGTCTAGCTCGCGCACTAGCACGGCACACAGCACGGCCTGCGCTGCGGCATTGTCGCACGAGCTAGGTTTGCGCGTGTCGCTGGCCGGAGTATCGTATCCGCGACCAGGAGCCACGCGTTATGAAGGTGTCGAAGTTGCCGACCCGGAGACGGGCGCACCGCTTGTCCAGACGCGGTCGCTCGAAACGGACCACGGAAATGATCTGACGGCTCTGTTCGCATCGCAGCCGGAATTGGACGCTCTAAAACTGGCGAAGCTTTGGGAAACCGTGGAACAGCGAATTCGCAGCACGACAGATCCCCAGCCCGCGACTAGCCTGACCGCCGGCGCAGCGACGTTGCATTGGCCGGGTGGCTCGCAAACGCTCACCGAAGTGTTGGGACAGTTGGATGCCAAGTCTGGCGGTGACGGGGAGCGCGTCGCGTCGCTTAAGTTCCGCCTGGCTGGCATCGATTCGGCCGAGCCGATCCGGCTGCGCTACTCGCGGAAGCTCGTCGATTCGCGGACGACGAGCAACGTCGAACGCTCGGCGGTGAACCACCTCGAACTGCCCGCAGTGAGCCACGTCGAACTGAATACGGGCGGGACGGCGGCCCCCTGTTCGCTGCTGATGGTTCCGCTGGGGATCGCCAATCGACTTGGCGAGCGAGCCCGGTTCCGCGGGTCGGTTTGGGCGATTGAAACGGCCGATGGCTGGGAAGGAGAGTTGACCGGACAGTTCACGGAAGTCGATTTTCAGACGGCCATCACGGAGCAATTCCCGCACCACCTCGTGGGAACAGCCGAAATCACAATCCAAAAGGCCCGCTTCCGTCGCGGCCGTTTGGTAGAAGCCAACGGCACGATAGCGGCTGGGCCCGGCATGGTGAGCCAGTCGCTGTTGACGTCGGCCGCGGAACACCTGCATCTGAATGGCGCCGCCGCGACGGATTCCGGCGCCTCGATAATTCCCTACGATCAAATCGCTTTCTCGTTCGAGATCGATTCCGCCGGGCTGACGCTCCGCGGCCAATGCGAAGGCTCGCCGGGAGTGATCGTTCGCGGCGGAGCGACGGCGCTGTTGTCGTCATCAGTCGGATCGTCTGGGCCGGTCGTCGCGCTGCTGCGAACGCTCGTTCCGCAGAGCGAAGTGCAAGTGCCCGCCACGCGCGAGACCGACTGGCTGATGCGCCGCCTGCCAGTGCCGCAGGTGATGCCGCCGGCCACACAGCCCCCGCAAGGCCGAGTGCGGCTGGGACCGAGGGACGAGGGGCGAGGGACAAGAAGCGAGGGACAAGAGTAGGGCACGTTTTCGCGTGCGGTCCGTCGCTCGCAAACACGCCGGTCATGCGGCCGCCGCGCGATTGCTCCACCAAAACCGCCTTGGGATCGAGCCGAGCGCCATCAGCGCCAAATGGCATGCAACGATGATGCCGGGCACCACCCAAACCCCGGCGTCGGTGAAGCCGTATGAATGCAAGCCGACCCCCAAGAAATTCACGCCGAAGTACGACCAAATCATGGCGATGTTTCCGCCAAGCGCTAAGACGGCCAAGCCACGATCCTTCACGATCCCATCCCAGAGAGCGTGCAAGACAAGTGCATTCCATAGCACGATGATCAGGGCGCCGTTTTCCTTGGGGTCCCAACCCCAAAACCGGCCCCAAGAATCATCGGCCCACAATCCGCCGAGCACCGTGCCGACGAAGCTGAAAAAGATCGCGCAACATACGGAACCGTAAATCATATTGGCAAACACTTTGCCAATGGTGGTGGTGCCGACTGACGCGCCGCGGCCAAGGTTTGCGTTCGTTAAGCTGGGTTCCACGCTCATGGTCCGAAGATCCAAACGGTATCCAAGGAGAGGCGTAAACAGACCAAACATGATATATGAAAACCCGATCAGCGCGGCGACGAACGTCGTGGCGTAGCCGAGCGAGACGCAAACGACGTGCGTACCCAACCAAAACTGCGTGGCAAGCACCGCCTCAGGCACAACGATTGTATCCTTGCCGGTATCCAAAACCTCGAAGATCAATTGGGCAGTGCCGAGGGCCACGGCGCCTGCCGCTCCGGCAATCAGGTTTCCAATGCCAATTCGATACACGAGTTCCAGCACGATGCCCAACAACACTGCAGCCCATGCAATGAACACGGCAGCAGAGTAAAGCGTTGTGACCGGCGGCCATCCGGAAATATAAATCCGCGCGATCACGGCAAAAGTGTGCAGCGCCAGCGCAAAGACAATCACGCCAAAGGCGGCTTTGTTAAACGGGCCGCTCCACCCCAATAACCATCCCAACAGCCCCAGGCACGCCAACACAATCGCGAACAAATAGAGCCAAAACGCGCACTCGAACGGAGCGAAATGATTGAAGAACGCCTCGAAATTGACCGCCGCCGGCTCGAACGGCTTAGGCGGGGCGGCATCGAGTTGTGCGCGATACTTCGCTAATTCGGTGTTAAAACCGGCAACATCGCGCTTTCCATAGGCTTTGAACATCGACGCGAGCGAACGGGTGGCTTCGTCTGGCGGCTGTTGGAGAGCCGTCGCATTCACGTAGGCAAGCACCACGGCCGACGCATACGAGTGCCATTCGCCACCAAGCGTGTCCATCGGCACGATCAGCGGCTTCGGTTTCTCTTGACTATTCTTACCCGGCCTATCCCATTGATGGCTGATTTCCAAGGTACTGTCGAATGCCGATCGGGGATTCTCTTTGATTTCTTGCTCGCTGGGCAGCCCCGGGAACTGCGTGGGGTCAAATGCTTCGCGCAACACGATGTACGCCGTGATCCGGCGGGCAAGGTCGAGAATCCGTTCCTGGTAAGCGCTTCGTCGCTCGGGGTCCGTTGCTTCGGCCTTGTCCACCTGCTGCTTCATGTCGGGCATGTGGTCGCTCAATTCGTCGATCGAGTAGCGAAGACTCTTCCGACGCGGCAAGCCGAGCATGTTGAGCACATCGGGATTGTCGATGTGGACCACTTGCTGCTTATTGGCTCTTTCTGGATCGGCAACCACGTCCAGCAACCACTCGATCGCCGGACGAGTGCGCCCCTGATCGTCGACATACGTTTGGGCGTCCGTGATCGCCCAGAGGCTAGTGCGAGCCAGCGTGTCGATCGGCTTGATTCGCCCCTCGTGCATCACCGGGATCTCGCCGAATTCGAAGAGGTGCATGGCGTCCGGAGATGCGCCGGGAACGATCGCTTTGCTGAGGGCCCATCCGGCCAAGACGGCCACCACAACCCAGGGGAAAAAATCGGCTGCGGTGGACAGCCAGAGAGGCTTCGCGGCGCGGTCCGACTTTTCTGAAAGTAAGATCGCGTCGGCCGGGATTCCTCCACTTGCTTGCAACGCGCTCTGCTGACCGGGCGACAATCGCCGCGTGAACCGCAGCAGCACGCCGAGGAAATGCGCCAACAGGCCGGTGGCGACGATCATGCAGCCGATGTACGGGATCATCCAACCCGTGTTGTCGACTACGCTCAGTGTGGAATACTTCACGTCGCCGATCTGGGTGAAGCCGCTCTGATAGAATGTTTCGCCGCCAAAGCGCAGCGGATTATTCATCCAAATGTGGTCGTGACGATCCTCGGGAGAATTCGTGCTAACCAAGTGAATATCCGAAGAGTAATAGCGCGGCATGGTCGTGCCCGGCCAATCCACTTCCTCCGTTTTCACCAAGCGCACGACATACGGCTTGTAGACTCGCTTGAAACGCAAGGCAATTTCGTATTCCTTGCCGTCGAACTCGATCCGGTCCGGCTTTTCCAGATTGACGCTTACGAGATGCGTTTCGACCGGATCGTGAGTCCCCTTCTTCAGGAGTTCCACGTACGCCGAGGCAACGTCGACCTTGCTGCTCGTATCGGTCCCCTTGCCGGGACTGACCGCGACGGCGATGTTGTCCAAGCCGGCGCCTGCGGTCGCAATCGTCTTGTCACCAGGGGCTGGATCGGCCAACTCGGAATTCTCGATGAATTGGAGCACTCTTAAGTCGAACGGCAGGTTGTCGTCGTGGATCAAGTCGCCGGGGCGGAGCCTCGATTGCGGAATCACGACCACATCGTCAGTCTTAGGAGCGGATTTATCGACGACGGCCAATTCGCAGGTACGGCTGTCTTCCGCGAAATTCCGAGCCTGGCCTTCGCGCACCGTCAATTGCTGAGGCTCTTTCGCGGTGACGTCCACAAACAACTCGTTGAACATCATGAGGCCGACGCCGGCATGGATCAGTACGATTCCGGCCCGCTTCTTGAATAGCAACAAGCAGCCTGCCAAGAGGGTCAGCCCGACGGCCTCCCCTTCGATCAATTGCCAAACGATTCGGAGCGATGACGGATTTGGCACGAAGTCGTTTCGATAGAGAAGCCATGCGAGCGACGCGGCAAGAATCAACGTTCCCACCAACAGCAGGTTCCGCTCAAACCGCCGCGACCAATTCAGAAGCGATAGTCCGGCGATTCCGGCTGCCACGACCGCGGCGAGACCGAGCTTGAAAATGAACCATAACGTCGACCATTCAACTGGACTCCCGGCTTGCACCCCCGACAAGTGGTTTCCCACGACGACCACCAGGCCAAGCAAGCCAATCCCCGCCGCGATCACCGCCAGCCCGGCGGGCAAACGCCAATCTCGAGCCTGCATCTTGAAACGCACCGCATGGGCCGCCAGCAAATTGATCGCCATCAACACGCCGATCAATCGCCCGCCCGGAAAGAAGAAGCCGCTCGTCCCATTGGGCGGCCGCGCCAGAAAAAAGAAAAATATCTTGAATTCGACAAAGGCAAACCAAGTGCGAAAGTATTGTCCGATGGCAACCCAAATGCCACTTTCCTTCTGTGCCAGCGTACCGGACCAAATGATGAAGATCGCCATCGCGAACAGGACCACCGTCAGCTTTAGCGATGCCAATGGCCGGAAGATCCGCTCGAACAATGCGGTGTCCCGGCGCGCGGGCGCCGGTACAAATCCTCCGGGCCTGATCGGTTTATCGACCGGGAATACGTTCGTCGCCATCATTCGCTCCAGGTCATTTCGGCGAGCCGAATTGGATTGACTTCACAAAAGCCTCGAAGCGCGGTTTTTCGCGCTCGGCCAGGTTAGCGTCGCCGCGCAGGGTGATGAACCAGACTTGATCGCCGCGCGGCGCGAACGCGCCGAATATCGCTTTTTGCGGAACCGGATCCTTCGGCCCGAGTATTTCTACGTAGCTGCCAGCCGCATCGCCGATTTGGATCGGCTTGACGGCCTGAGCAATCTCCTTCTCGTCGGCCGCCGGGAGCTTTAATAGCCCGCGCCAGCGGTTGACATTCGCCGCGACGTCCGCGGAAGACGGCGGTAAAGTGACCACCGTGATCTCGACGTTCTTGTCGCCCTCTTGGACCACGAACGCCGCCTTTCGCATGACGCTCAGTTTGCCATGCTGCCAGCCGGCGGGAATGTCGTATTTGAATTCCGCGTTTTCCGTCTCGGCGGGTGGTGGCGCCGGCTCGGCGGGCCGCGCTCCCTGGCTGATCGCGGGATGACCCTCGGGAAGTTCAGGCTGGTCGCCGCCCGCGACGGGGCGGCTCATGCCGCCAGTTTGATGCCTGCCGGTCAGCCCCAGAACATACGCCGGCCCACCATCGGCCGTCTTACGCTCACGGATCGCTCCAGAAAGCTGCTCGATCGGGCGCAAGCTCATTTGGCCACGCCAGCGGTTGACGTTCTTGAGCGTCGCTTCACTGTCGTCTTCATCTGGCTTACGCGGAAGCGACGTGACTGTCACGTCTAAAGGCTTTTCGCCCGAGCCGATCTGAAGCGTCGCGAAACGTTTGGCCGGGCCGGAGCCGGAAGCCGGCAGCTCGCGCCAATCTTTGGGGAGCGTCCATTTGGGCGACGCGTCGTCGCCGCCAAAACGGACCGAAGCGATCAACGCCGCGAACGGGTCGCTCTCGCGCCGCACGGCATCCGCTGGGCCAACGAGCTTGAAAAACCAGAACTGGGTCCCGTGCGGCACGATTGCCGCGAACATCCGATCCTTTTCGGGGGGGCTTTCATCCGCTGGCGGCTCGGTCTCGTTGAAGTAGGTCTTCAGCAATATGTCCGGCTTCGTCTGGCGGTAATGCTCTATCTCCTCGGGCCGTTCGCAACCCGCGAAAACCCCGGCAGATAGGGCGAAACCGAAAAGCAGCGCGAGACGGGTGGGCACGGGAGAATTTCGTCTGGTTTTGGCGACGACCCAGCGACCGAGAGCAACGTCCGGCGGATCGCCGGCCGACGGGATCGGGTCGGGGGCGGGATTCATCGGTTGATTATACGGGCGGGTTGGTCCGGGTGTATAGGCGCATCCGGATGCGGAGCAACGGCGGCAAGAACGGGGACCATGAAGGTTGAGGGTAGCGAAAATCGCGGAAATCCCAATTTCCCGCGGACGAAAACGGGGTTGGCTGCTTACGAACTGAGCCACAAAAGCGCCTGCAGATTTGCCAGATGCCGCCCCTCATGTTCCGGCCGCCTGCCCGGCTTTTTTGACCTAGACTTGAAAGAGCGGTTTTCACCGGAGAACCCGGAAACCGGGTGTACCCAGTGGTAGAGCTATGCGCCGATTCCTGAGCAAGTTTCGTCGTCCTCAAGCAAACGTCGTGAGCCAGCGACCGAGGGGCACCCTGTGTTGCGCGCTGGCCGCGCCGTTGTATCTAGTCTTTGGCAGTAACTTTGTCGGGCAGGCCTGGACGGCGGCTATGAATTGGATTTATCGTTTCGACCGGCAGGCTTGGCTGATCGTACTGTGCGGCGTGCTGGCGGTCGGGGCATTTTTTCTACGCGGATTCGGATCGAGGTCGAATTATTAGAACGCCTAACAAACCCGGCGAGGAGAAGGGAACAGTCCCCGCCGGATCTGTTAGGCGCTCTTAGATTTTTTCCCGGAACAGAACAGGTTCGATCGTGTCGCTCGAAATGCTGCTTGGCGAGTTTGATTTGTCGACAATCGGGCTTCCCACGCCGTTGGCGTTGGCGATCGTGTCGGTGATCGGTTACCTCCTCGGCAAGCGCCGGCAATCCGGCCGGGAAGAGACCGAGAATCAGTCGCGCCGCGAATTGAAACGGGCCCAGGCCGTGGCCAAGGAATTGGAAAAGATCGCCGAATTGGTGCGGCGGCATTTGGCCACGCACCACGCCAGCGTCGTGCGGTTCAAGAACCGCATGGTCTCGCTCGGAGGCACCCAGAACGAATCTGCCTGGCAAGAACTCTGCCAAGAGTCGGAAAGCATGCTCAAGCCGACTCTCAAATTGGCCGCCCAATTGGCCAACGCCTACGACGAAATCCGCCAGCAGTCGAACCACCTGATGACGTTCACCGAAGTGCGAACGGATCCACTGACCGGCGTGAGCAATCGCCGGGCGCTCGACGAGACGCTCGGCTCGATGTTCGCAATCATGAACCGCTACGAGCTGCCGTTTTCGATCGTGATCGTCGATATCGACCACTTCAAGAAGATCAACGACGAGCAAGGGCATCTTTACGGCGACAGCATCCTCAAATTGGTGGCCAAGGTGCTGGACGACAACGTGCGCGACACCGACGTCGTAACGCGCTACGGCGGTGAGGAATTCGTGATCGTCATGCCACAGACGCCGCTGGGGGGAGCTTGCATCTTCAGCGATCGACTGCGGGAGAGTATCGAGCAGAAACTGCCGCTAACGGTAAGTGGCGGAGTCTCGGCGGCCGTCGATGGCGACAATCCGCAGACCTTGCTCGCCCGAGCCGACGCCGCGCTCTACAGCGCCAAGGCGGCGGGGCGCAATCGCGTCTACTACCACACCGGCCTGGAAATCCGCTCCGCCTCCGACAACGAGACCAGTCCGGATTCGCAATCGCCGGCGGCGACCGAACGTGCCGAGATCGAAGCGGTGCTGCCGCAGGAGCAGGCAAGCCGATGAAAGCCGGACAACCGATGGTCGCGGCACGAAAACGACCGCCGCTCTGATGTCAGAGTTCGCCAATCGTTTTTGGCTCGGTTCCGTCTTTCGTACTTTGTCCTGACTGCTTGCCGGCTTCGACCGTTGGTCCCTTAGCTTCGTTTGCTTCGAGGGATTCGCCGCCGCTTGGATCGAAACCGTGCAACGCGGCCTTCTCAAGATCGGCGTCGGCCAGTTTTCTAAGATGCGTCCGATCGGTCTTTCTTGGATCATCACTCAGCTTGCGATAGATCTCTCCCTCGTGGCGGTACATGACGGCGAGTTCTTGATCGGTAATCTGTGAATCATCTCGATCGTCGCTGAAGGCATGAACCTGGTCCGCGTCCCAACCTAATCGAAAGTGACTTCGACGCGCTGTCACGCTGCGAATCGCAACTTGCATGTCGCGCAAGGCTGCGTCGTATTGGCCGAGCCGGTAACGGAGACAGGCGCGCGTGTCGAGCAACTCGGCCTTGTCGTCGCCGAGTTCGCGGATGGCCTGTTCGATGTCTTGCAAGCCGGCTTCCACCTCAAGGCCCGACAGCGCGGAGATGTACGCCCGCTCGTTGAGCAAGTTCGGGTAGAGCGTGGGATCCCGATTGACACTCCATCGCGGGCAGGATTCCAAGGCCGCCTTGCAGTCGGCAAGCGCTTCGCGGTGGCGCCCCAGCCGTTGCAGCACCCAGGCGCGCTGCCGATAAGTCTCAGGCAAGTCGTCGGATGCCTTGCGCAGCGTCTTGACTTCATTCCACAGCGCGATTGCCTGGTCGCAATCCCTCAGGCTGCCATCGAGGTCTTGGAGCTTCTCACGGACCCTGGCCCGTAGCGACAAATCCGCGGCACGGGCCCCGGCATCGGGTTCCCATTCAATCGCCCGATCGATGTGGGCCTTGGCCTTTCGCAGTTCGCCGACCTGAAGATCGCGCCAAGCACGCTGCATTTGAAATCCGGCGACCAGATCGCGCCCAAAATCGACCAACTGCCGGCCGAATAATAGCCCGGGCACCAATAGCAGGAACAGCCACTTCCACCGCCCCATGCGCTGAGAAATCGAGCGCCGCGGCGGACGCGGTTCGTCTTCGCCGCCGCGCGGCCAGTCCTCGAACTTGGTAGGGATTGGAAATCCGTGTTCGTCAACGGGGCGGATCGGTGCGGGCATAGGGTCATTCGTCCTGGGGCTCGTTTCCCAATTCAAGCATAAGGAGCGGCTAAGCCCGTGCCAAGTCCGGGAGGGAAAACAACTCGATAATCCTTGTTCGCCGCCATCGAGCTGCTTAGCCGGAAGCCGAAGGCGACCGTGGGAACGCGCCCGCGTGGTCGCCTTCGGGCTCCAGGTCAAACGGTCTGAATCAAGCGACTATCGCTATCCGCTACTGCCGGAAAACTCGTCGAGTGCCCGTTGGATGCGAGCCAGGCTGGTTTCCCGGCCAAGGATAGCCAAGCAGTCGTAGAGCCCCGGCCCGACCGCTTTGCCGGTCACGGCCACTCGCAAGGCATGGATCACGTCGCCGATCTTAATCCTCTCGTCGGCGATGAACTGTTGCAGCGCCGTTTCCAGCGGCTCGACGTCAAACGGCTCAATCGCCGCCAACCGCTGCTTGAGCTTCGCCAGCAACTCGAGCGCCCCCGGCTTGCGGAGGTTTTTCTCCACTGCTGACGGATCGTAAGCGAAATGGTCGGCAAAGAAGAAGTCGGCGTAAAGCAGGATATCGCCGGCCACTTTGATCCGGTCGCCGGCCGCCGCGATGATCCGCGTCAGCTTCGGGCCGACATCGCAGGGAGGCGGGCTCGATACGAGTCCGACGCGCTGGAGATAGGGCAGCATCATCGCCACCTTCTGCTTGAGCGGCAGTGCCTGCATGTAGTGATCTTCAAAGGCCCATAGCTTTTTGCCGTCGAGGCTGGCCGGGGCCTTCGTCACGCGATCGAGCGAGAAGCTGGCGACCATCTCCTCGCGCGTGAAGAACTCCCGCTTGTCGTCGAATGACCACCCCAGCAGCAGCAGATAGTTGATGATGGCCTCGGGCAAGTAACCGACTTGCTCGTAGAAATCCGCGATCACGGGGTTGAATGATTCCGCGGCCGTTTGCAGGCCGAGGGCCGCGGCGATGCGCTGGCCATGTTCCATGAGTTGGGCAAAATCGCGGTTCTTCAGATACTTGTCGAGCTTTCGCTTGCTGAGTTTGGTCTTGCTCCCCGGCTCCGCGACAAACGGCAGGTGAGCGTATTCGGGAAGCGGATATCCGAGCGCCTGGGCGATGAAAATCTGCCGCGGCGTGTTCGAGAGATGCTCCTCGGCCCGAATGACGTGCGTGATTTCGAAATCGAAATCATCGACGACGCTGGCCAGATGATAGAGGCAAGTGCCGTCCGCCCTCTGGACGACGTGGTCCTGCTCTCGGGCCCAATCGAACTCGACGTCGCCGCGAATATGGTCGTGAATCACGAGCTTCCCCTCACGCGGCATCTTCAGCCGCACGACCCCCTGCCGCCCCTCGGACTCGAAGCGCTTCCGATCGGCCGCCGTCTCGGCCATCCAGCGGCGGCTATAGAGAAACGGCCGCTTCTCTTTCTGGGCTTGCTCGCGCTCGGCCTGTAGCTCGTCAGTCGTCGCGTAGTCGCGATAAGCGAAACCGCCCTCCAACAGCTTTACGGCTGCCGCTTGATAGAGCGGCAGGCGCTGCGATTGATAGTACGGCGCATGCGGCCCGCCGACTTCCGGTCCCTCGTCCCAATCGATCCCCAGCCAACGAAAGCCGTGCAGGATCGGGGCCAGCGCCGCCTCGACGTTCCGCTCCTGATCCGTGTCGTCGATCCGCAGCAGAAACTGTCCGCCATATCGTCGAGCGAAGAGCCAGCAGAACAAGGCCGTGCGCACGCCGCCAATGTGCAGATAGCCGGTCGGACTGGGAGCAAAACGGGTGCGGACCATCTTGGCTCGGCCACGGGATGAAGTATCGGGGCAAAGTATGCTGGATTGTTCCCGCTTTCACTCGAATTGGGAAGGGGAACACCTTGAGCCACGTTCTTCGTTCAACCCGAAGGCAGCAGCGACGGCAGCGGGCAAAGAGAGAATCGTCTCTGATGGCTCCACGCCAAACGAAGCCGCCGCTCGCTACCAACCGCGTTCTGCCGATTTCTGCTTGCGGAGCCGTTTGCGGTCGGCTTTACTCAGCTTGCGATTGCGATCTTCGGAATCCATCTCCTCGAAGTCGGACGCGTCGTCGTCGCTGGTGGAGTTGACAAATGTGGCGGCGGCTAAATGCGAATGAGGGGTCGCGGCCACCGCGGAACCGGTGGAATGATCGGTCCGCTTGTCGCCGGACGGGCCGGAACTGTGGGGACCGTCGATCTTCGCGATTTGCGGCGCGGATGACGGGGCCGTTTTCGCGTCCTTCTTAGCTCGTTCCTTTCGCGGTTTTTGATCGCGCGTGGGCAACAAACCCTGGGCATGCAAAATCACATGCCGGGCATACAGGGTCACGCCCAAGAGTAAGAGCAGATGCCCGAATAGTTTGAGCGTCCCCACCACGAGCACCGTCGGAATTCCAGGCAATCGAGCACCTGCAAATTGGATCGCGAGCGACGTGCTCCATGAGCCCAGCGCAAGCAGGATCATGAAGAGCGCGATCCGGCAGGCCCGCATATCGAGCAGCAAGCGGACGACCGTCGCGGCCAGCAACAGCCCCCAACAGCCGATCCACCAGATTTGGCCGTTGGCCGGCGCCGAGTAGCCCGAGAACCGCGTCATCACGGCACGGAACAAATCGTGGATGCCCGCGGTCGCATCGACGCTCATCACGAGCCACGCCATCGCGGCCACGAGCCACCAGCGGTAATGTCCGCGGTAATCGTCCAGCTTGTGGCGACGGACGGAATAGATCAGCAGCGATGCCAAACCGGCCAGCCCGAGCAACAACGACGAAAGCCAGGAGGCCAAACTTCCTCGCTCTCCCAAATCGAGCGCCGCGACTCCGTCTTTTGCCCCCCAGGCCGATAACTCGGGCAAATAAAGGTGTGCCGCGGTCAGCCCCGCGATGGCCGTCAGCCCGGCCATGAACAACACCGAAATCGTCCAGTAGCTTTTGGGGACAAGATCACTGATGCGGCGTTGGTTCGCAATCCGTGCCGCCTCCGTATACGCATCCGGCTTTCGGGCGCGCGGCGGCGTGGCGACCTTCGCAATCGCCGCGGCGTCGAGGGCGTCTTCCGCGAGCACACGGCGGCGACGCTCATCCCGTTGATGGCTTTGAAAGAGCTGCATCTTCGAGGGGCTCGGGGCTAGTGATTCGGGACTCGGGAACGCGCATGCGGAAGTTGGATCGAACCGCGCGCTCGCGCGCGACGATTGAGTAAAGCATGGAGAAGCGTTCAAGATGCGAAGCCAGCACAAGACGCGGCAAATCCGGCAATCCGGGACGCACTGCTAGCACCTATCGTCCGCCTATCCCTTACCTTCGACTTCGGCATTTCGACCTGTCCGTCTGCATAATGACGAGCGCGCAAATCACGCGACTTGTTCCGCAACGACCGGATTGCGAAGTACGCCGATTCGCTCGATCTCCACTTCAACGACGTCGCCCGGCTTTAAGAAAACCGGCGGCTTGCGGGCGAAGCCGACTCCGGGGGGGGTGCCGGTAAAGATCACGTCGCCTGTGTGAAGTGTGCAAACGCCCGAAATATATGCCACCAATTCGGCAACCGAAAAAATGAATTGGCGCGTTGAGGAATCCTGCATCGTCAGGCCGTTAATTCGCAGTTGAACTCGTAGATTCCCCGAATCACCAAGTTCATCGGCAGTGACCAACTCGGGCCCAAACGGAGCGAAGCCATCGAATGATTTCCCGAGCAGCCACTGCCCGCCCGGCTTGCCCGTCTGCCAGTCGCGGGCTGATACGTCGTGGCCGCAGCAATACCCGGCTACGTGCGCGAGCGATTCTTCAACTGGAATGTGCCGGCCTGCTCGCCCGATGACCACGACCAATTCCGCTTCGTAGTCAACTTTTCGGCTCGATTTGGGGAGCACGATCGGATCGCCGTGCGCCGCGACGGACGTCACAAACTTGCAAAAGATGACCGGCTCTGGCGGAGGATCTTTGCCCGTCTCGCGGGCATGATCGGCGTAGTTGAGCCCCACGCAGATCACTTTCTCAGGCCGCGGCACGGGAGCTAGCAGCTTGACGCTCTCCATCGGAAATGATTTCCCCGCGGCGACCGCGGCCGCGGCGCGCTCGATTCCCGTGGGCCCGAGTTCGAGCAACTCGACGATCGCGGCGGGCAACGACGGATCGGCCCGATTGAGATCGACGAGCGCCCCGTCGCGAGCCACGGCAACCCGCGACCCGGCGGCGCTTTGATAACTGACTAATCGCATACAACGACCTCCAGCCGAAGGACGAATTTCAAACGTGTGCTGTACGGTAACGCGCCGCGCAACTGGCGGCAAGTTGCCGCGGATTGACGGCGTTTCCCAAAATGGCCCCACGAATCGGCCATTGCCGGAATCGCCTGCCGATGCTCGCAGCGTCGGAACGGATTTGGCGTCGCGACCGTCGTAACAGGCGCCGCTGCTCCAAGCCATCGATTCGCCAATTCTCGGTTAATCGGGCGGTTTGCCCTTGCCGGGGCCATAACCTACGTTTGCCATGTTCCCGCTAGCGATTTCCCCCGAGTCGAGCGGACCACGGCGGCGTCGTGCCCGCTCTCGCTCCGTATCTGCTGAAAGTGCGATGGCCATTGATTCGCAACCCATGTCGCCTCCCGCTGCTGACGAGCGATTCGCCAGCAACGGCAAGATCGACGAGCGGCTGAGCGAACTCAATTCGTTGCTGGAACATTGGCAGCAAGTGGGCGCGAGGAAGCAAGCAACTCTGTCGGCCGTCGATCAGACATTTGAAAACTGCCTGGTGCAGGTGCGGCTAGGAATGGCGAGCAGCTTGTTCATGGCCTTGCGCTGCAAGCACGCCCCGACGGCCAGTCATTCGCTCCGCGTCGCGCTGGGCTGCTCGGCCTGGACGACGGCCCTCGACTTGCCAAAGGAGGAGCGCGAAGCGATCGAGGTGGCCGCGTTGTTGCACGATGTGGGCAAAATCGGCGTTCCCGATCGCGTGCTCCTGAAGCCCGGCGCGCTCACGAACGAGGAAGCGCTGTTGATGGATCGCTATCGGCGGATGACGATCGAAATCCTCACGGCCTGCTGCGCGTCGCCACTGGTGCTAAGTTTGGCCGGCAACGCCGCCGCTTGGTATGACGGCAGCCGGCGGGTGGGCAATTTGTCCGGCGAAAACCTTCCGCTCGGGTCGCGGCTGATCGCCATCATGGACGCCTTCGACGCGATGACCACCGGCAACGTTTATCGGCCAGCTTTTTCGCACGAGCGCTCGGTCAAGGAACTGTTCGCGTCGGCGGGCACCCAGTTCGATCCGCGGCTGGTTCAATGCTTCAGCGAATTGCACGAACGCGACTTGGAGCAGCTCCATCGCCGCATGGCGGCCAAGTGGTTGCAAGACCTCGATTCCGCGTCGACCGAGTCCTGCTGGCAACTAAGCAACTCCTTCGCCGGCCGCACGCCGCTAGTGACCGAGGCGCTGTTCCAACAAAAGCTGCTCGACAACATGTACGACGCCGTCGTGTTTCTCGACAATAACTTGCAGGTGACGCTCTGGAACCGCGGCGCGGAGCGGCTGACGGGTTTGGACGGCGCCGCCGTCTTCCAGCGGCCTTTCCGCCCCAGCCTGTTCCATCTCCGCAATGAACGGGGAGATGCCTACAGCGACGCCGATTGCCCGGTCGCCCATGCTTTGCATAGCGGCGTCCAATCGATGCGGCGCGTTCTGATTCGGGGGCGAAACGATCGCGACGTGGCCGTGGACGTCCATATCATGCCGGTCGTGCCAAGCGAGGGAACGATCCACGGAGTGACGCTGCTGTTGCACGACGTTTCGCCCGAGGCTTCGCTCGAAGAGCGCTGCCAGCGGCTTCACGAAAAGGCGATTCGCGATCCGCTGACCCAAGTGGCCAATCGGGCCGAGTTTGATCGCGTGCATGGAATTTTCGTCGAGACGCACTTGCAGCGCGGGTTGCCGTGCAGCTTGGTCATGTGCGACATCGATCGCTTCAAGAGCGTGAACGACAACTACGGCCATCCCGCCGGTGACGAGGTGATCAAGAGCTTCGCCCAGTTGCTCAAAGGCTCCTGCCGGTCGGGCGATCTGGTGGCCCGGTATGGCGGCGAGGAATTCGTGATGCTCTGCGCCGATTGCGGTGTAGCCACGGCGTTCGAGCGAGCGGAAAAGGTTCGCCGGGCGTTCGGTGAACTGTCGCAGCCGGCACTCGGCGGCCAGGTGGTTACCGCCAGCTTCGGTGTCACCGAAACGCAGCCCGGAGATACCGCGGAGACAATGCTTAGCCGCTCCGACCGAGCCCTGTTATTGGCCAAGCAATCCGGCCGGAACGTGGTCGTGCAGCTTGGGGCCGGCCCGAGCGACGTGCGGCGATCGAGGCGCCGCTGGTGGCGTTTCTGGAAGACGGGTCTATCCAGCTCGATCCTCGAACAGAATCTGATCACGACCGTGCCGCTCAAGGTAGCGATCGAAAAGCTCCGCGGCTTCGTCGCCGATCATTCGGCCGAGATAAAATCGATCGAAGACAGCCGAATTCTGATGCACGTGCACGGCGAACGGACACTCACGCTCCGCCGCCGCTCGGATCGGCCGGTGCCACTCGTGGTCGAATTGTCGTTCGCCGAGGAGCATGTTCGTGGCAACGTCGGATCCCATGCGCCAAGCGGAACGATCACGCGCACAAAGATCCAAGTCGTGATGCGGCCGAAGCGGAATCGGGACCGCCGCCACGCGAATGCCATCGGCCGCGCCCGTCAACTGCTGGCGAGCCTTCGCTCGTATCTCATGGCGAGCGACGATTGTCCGCAGACTGATGAAGGCGTCTTGCGTCGCGCCACCCACATGCTCGTGCCTTGGCTGCTGAAGAAAGACGAGTAAGCACGACCGACGCCATTCGTCGTTCGAGATTCGTCATTTCCCCTCCTCTCACACGATTGTCAATCAGCTTCCCATCGGCTATGCTGCGCGGAAGACTTAGCGTTGGTCCCGAACCCGGTGATAGGAGAATCGAACCATGGCCTACACTGTCCCCCCGCTGCCCTATCCGTTCGACGCATTGGATCCCTACATCGATGCGAAGACGATGGAAATCCATCACGACAAGCATCATGCGGCTTACGTCACCAATTTGAACAAGGCGCTTGACGGAACCAATTTGGGCGATCAGCCGGTCGAATCGCTGATTGCCAAACTCGATTCCGTGCCCGAGAAGATTCGCATGACCGTGCGGAATAACGGCGGCGGCCATGCCAACCATTCGCTCTTTTGGACCATCATGGGCAAGGGCAAGGGAGGCCAGCCGAGCGGTAAGCTCGCCGACGCGATCAACGCCGAACTTGGCGGTTTCAAGAGCTTTACCGACGCCTTCACGCAGGCCGCCACGACCCGCTTCGGCAGCGGCTGGGCCTGGCTCTATCTCGATCACAAGACGGGCAAGCTGGCGGTTGGTAACCTCCCCAACCAAGACAGCCCGATCATGGAAGGCAACACGCCTCTGTTGGGAATCGACGTGTGGGAGCATGCCTATTACTTGAAGTATCAAAACCGCCGGCCGGAATACATCGCCGCGTTTTACAACGTGATCGATTGGGACGCCGTCGGCCAGCGTTTTGCCGCTGCCAAGAGGTGACGCGCGGAACCGATTCTAGGCTGATTGCGATCGACTCAAGCCGCGACCGGGATGGTCGCGGCTTTTTTTGTCGATTCGCGCTAACTACGATGGGAGATTGAGTTCCCGTGCCACTCCTGAAGTCTCCGTTTGTTGAGGAACATCGCCATGGCGACGTCGAATCAGCCGCGTTCGGTCCGTTGCCGAATGTTCGGGGCGCTTGCCGCGGTCATCTCGCTGGTGACCTGGGTCGTTGCGCTCGCGGGCGGCGCCATTGCGGACGCCTCCGAATCGGCCGATCAAAAACTGGCCGCGTTTCGCAGCCGCGTCAACCACATCATCGTGATCTATCAGGAGAATTGGAGCTTCGACGGTCTTTACGGAAAGTTCCCCGGCGCAAACGGTCTAGCTCAGGCCGGCGAGTCGGTCAAGCAGGTCAATTTGAAAGGCGAGCCGTACAAAGCCTTACCCCAGCCAGTCAATGCGGAAACCGCGAAACCCGATCCACGATTTCCAGCCGACCTGCCGGTCGCGCCATTCGACTTGGCAAAGTACGTCAGCCCCGACGACAAGACCGGCGACCTGGTGCACCGATTCTACCGCGAGCAATTGCAGATCGACGACGGGAAGATGGACAAATTCGTCGCCTGGAGTGACGCGAGCGGACTCGTCATGAGTTATTACGACGCCAGCGATATGCCGGAGGGCAAGTTGGCGAAGCGCTATACCCTGTGCGACAACTTCTTCCATGCGGCCTTCGGCGGCTCGTTCCTAAACCACATCTGGCTGGTCGCCGCCGCTTCGCCGAGATTTGAGGACGCTCCCGAAAGCATGATCATCCACGATCCGGAGCGTCGCGAGAAGTACGACGAGTTGCAGGTTACGACCGACGGCTATGCGGTCAACACGGTGTTCTCCGTCAACCTTCCCCATCAGCGCGACCCGAAGGGAAATGACTTGTTCCTGAGAACGCCGCGACGTCTGCTCCCCAGTCTTACGATGCCGACCATCGGCGACCGCCTCGACGCGAAGGGAGTCACGTGGAGCTGGTATTCGGGCGGGTGGGATCGAGCGATGGCGGGTGCGACCGATCCCGAATTCAACAAGTATTTTCAGTTCCACCATCAACCGTTCGTTTACTTCGCGAACTATGCCGATGGAACCCCCGCCAAAGCTTTGCACCTCAAGGATGAGGGCGATTTTTTCGATGCTCTGGTCGAGAGCGACAAGTTACCGGCTGTCGCGTTCATCAAGCCGTTCGGCGAAGACAACGAGCATCCCGGTTATACGAAGCTAATTCGCGGACAGAGGCACGTCGCCCGCTTGGTGAAAGCGATCCGCGACAGCTCGTATTGGAAGGATTCGCTGATCGTCATCACCTACGACGAGCACGGCGGCCGTTGGGACCATGTGCCGCCGCCGAGAATTGACCGCTGGGGCCCCGGCAGTCGAGTCCCGACGATCGTGATCGGGCGATCGGCGCGCCGTGGTTATGTCGATCACACCGAATACGACACCACCTCGATCCTTAAGTTGATCGAGCGCCGTTTCGATCTCGCTCCCCTCACCGATCGCGACCGGAAGGCGGGCGACTTGCTCAATGCGCTGGATTTCGAGTAGAGCCTACCCGAGAACTGCCTTTTTCGTGCTCTTTCGTCCAGATTGAGGAAATCGCGCACTTCGGCGAGCCGGCTGGCGTCAGCCGCCGGACCGGTCAACAGCGGTGAGTTTACGCTGCAACTCGTCGCGGAGGCTCGATCGTGTAGAGGTCGCCTCGCGTCAGCGGGACTTCCGAGAAGCCTCTGGCCGCATGCTTGCTGGCGACGACTTGAAAGATCCGGAGCGTGCCATCGCGAAAGCCGGCCGAAACGCACGCCAGATAGGCCACCCACAACCGATAGCGCTCGGGGCCGACCAGGTGAATCGCCTCGTCACGGCGTGCCGACAGTCGCTGGCACCAGTGCCGAGTCGTGAGAGCGTAGTGCTCGCGCCACCCCTCGACATCGTGAACGTCGAACCGGCTGGCTTCCAGCGATTCCAGCGTGTGGCCGATGTGATCCAGCTCACCCCCCGGAAAAATGTACTTCGCGATCAATCGCTGCTCGGGCCGGCGCCGGCGAAATCGTTTCGCTTCCGCCTTCGCCCGTCGCGAGATGCCGTGATTCAAAAAGATGCCGCGGTCGCGCAAGAGTGAGTTGATCTTATTGAAATAGTCCGCCATGTTGGCGATGCCCACATGTTCGAACATCCCCACGCTGGCGATCTTGTCGAAAGTTCCCTCGACCTCGCGGTAGTCTCGCAAATCCACCGTCACTTGGCCATTCAGCCCGCGTTGTCGGATCTTCTCGCGCACGTAATCGAATTGAGTTTGAGCGAGTGTCACGCCGTGCGCCTCGACTCCGTAATTCTCGGCGGCGTAGCAGATCAGACCACCCCAGCCGCAGCCAACATCGAGAAATCGCTCGCCCGGCTGCAGCCGCAGCTTGCGACAGATCATTTCCAGCTTGTCCTGCTGGGCCTGTTCGAGCGAGTTGTTCCGGTCGGTGAAGTAACCGCACGAATACAGCATCTCAGGATCGAGGAACAGGCGATAGAAATCGTTTCCAATATCGTAGTGAAACTGGATGTAGTCGCGGTTGTCGCGGCGCTTGGGATCGACGCCGTCGTAGTCACCAGCAAAGGCGTGCTGGACCTGCTGTTTCTCGGCCGGTGCGCATAAAAACGCCAGGGCCGCGGAAAGCAACAATCTCTTGCTCAGGTCGCGCAGTTTCGGTTTGCGACCGGGAGCACTGATCGCCTCCGCGAACTCGGTCAGGTCGCCCCCCTCGAAGTCGATTCCACCGGTCGCGTATTGTCTGAGCAAGTTGTCGAGCGTCGGCCAACGGATCAGCGTGCTGATGACGCCGGGGTTGCGAATGGCGATCGTCAACGGGCAATCCGAATCGCTGAGCGGATTGATCGAGCCATCCCACAGCCGAACGGCGATCGGGATGTCGCAGTTTTCCGCCAGGTGCGAACAAACCCGACGTGCGGCAGCCAACTGCCGATCCGGAGAATTGAAGAATGGAAACATGCGTCCCCTCCTTGGGATTCGCAAGATTCTAGTGCTGGCCGGTATATGGGGGAAGGCGAATTGCAGCGGATACGGATTGACGGGTGCATTCCGCACTTTGCAGTTTGGCACGTTGAGGTTATGACTTCGGGTTTGGATTTTGGGGTTGGTGCATGGAAACATAGGAATCGACGGGGAGGTAGGCAATGGAATGCCGTTTACAAGACCGGATTAAGGCTG